>QNAR01000023.1 GCA_003643975.1 Thermotogae bacterium
AGAAACAGGAATTATGATGCGATATTGGGTTTGGCCATTTTGGTATACAACCTTTGTGTTATATACAATGATGTCTTGAACAATCATCCTCACAGAAAGATGGCTGATATTGATGGTTGTTACTGATTTTTGAGACACCCTACCTGTCTTAAAAAGAGTAATCGGATTCTCAGTTCTCGATATACTCGTAGTTCGGTTCTTGATCTCGAATCCCGTAACCCGATCCTCAGCTCTTTAACTCATAATTCATCACTCATAACTCATAACTCGGTTCTTTTGCTTTTTAGCTCTCGTAACTCGCTACTCGCAACTCGGTTCCTGATCTCGCTTCTCGGTCTCTCGGGTCTCGGATCTCGAATTCTCGGTTCTTTGGCTCTCGTGACTCGTGACTCGCAACTCGGCTCTTAATCTCGGCTCTCGGATCTCGTCCTCTCGTCACTTTGGTTCTTCTCGTAACTCGAATCTCGAATCTCGTAACTCGTTTCTTAATCGCAACTCAGTATCCTCAATTGTAATCCCCTAAATCCCGGAGTATAATAGCAGTGAATTTCCCCTTGGAGGTTGTGCAAATGAAGCTATCAAGCTATGTGGAATCTGTTTCTCCTTCTGTAACGCTTCAATTCAATCAAAAAGTCCTTGAGAAATTAGCACATGGTGAAGATGTGGTAAAGCTCACTGCCGGTGAGCCTGATTTTCCTACCCCCGAACCTATTGCTGAAGCTGCAATTGAAGCAATTAAAGCCGGGAAGACGAAATACACTGCTGCAGCTGGTATAACGCCACTGCGGGAGAGAATAGCGAAAAAGCTGAAAAAAGACAACAATCTTTCCTATTCAACAGAGGAAATCGTTGTTACCAACGGCGGTAAGCAAGCACTTTATAACAGTTTGAAAGCGATACTTGAGCCTGGCGATGAAGTGATTGTAATCTCACCTGCATGGGTTAGTTATGAGGCACAGATCAAATTGTGCGGTGGGGTGCCCATCTATGTAGAAGCGTTGCCCGAAGATCTTTACATACCCAGCCTATCTAAAATAGAAAAGGCTATTGGGAAGCGCACTCGAGCGATAATCGTTAATTCCCCCAATAATCCCACGGGTACTGTTTATCCGGAGAAATTTTTGAAAGGGCTTTCGGAGCTTTTGAAAGAAAACAGAGTTATTGCCATCTCTGATGAAGTTTATGAAAAACTGGCTTTTGATGAAAAGCACATCAGCATTGCTTCCTTTGAAGGCATGAAGGAACTTGCAATTGTTATTAACGCTTTTTCAAAGGCTTATTCAATGACGGGCTGGAGGGTTGGATATTTGGCAGCGCGTAAGGAAATTGCAAAAGCGGTTGCAAAGATACAGGGACATTCAACCTCCAATGTGAACACTATCGCGCAATATGCAGCATTGAAGGCGCTTGAAGTTGAAACAGATTATATGGTAAAGGAATTCTTGGGCAGAAGGGCTTATGTTAGCAAAAGATTGGAAAAAATGGGGCTTAAATTCTCCTTTCCAAAGGGTGCTTTTTATTTCTTTGTGGACATAAGAAATTTCCTTGGAAAAGGCGTCAAGGATTCTTTTGAATTTTGCGTGGAGCTTCTTGAAAAAGCAGGGGTTGGTATGATCCCAGGAAGTGCCTTTAACATGGAAGGGTTTATCAGACTATCATATGCGAGTTCCATAAAAGAATTGGAAAAGGGGCTTGACAGGTTAGAGCAATTTATAAAAAACATATAAATTGAATATGTAAAATGCACCGGGATTCCGGTGCATTTTTATGTTTTTCATTTTTGATTTCCTCATCTCCCGGCCAATTCAAGTCCCCAGCGAAAAGTGTCAGAAAGATTCCTCACGTTCTCAAACTCAGATTTCGATAGTGTGTCAAGCATATTGCTTATAGCAGAACGGAAGGCAAGCTGGGTATTTCCAGTTTTTATTTCCATTAAGCATTCCACGACAGCTGCCGTTAGGTCGGCTGCCCGGACAAGTCTCCCCTCTTTGCCTCCAAAGGGATCTAGCATTCTCTGTTTAAGCTCAAGTGCTATGCTCTTTGGCATATGCACTAAAAGCTTTTCGCTAACCATTTTTTCTTCCACTTTTGAAACAACTTCTTCAAAACCCTCTACTTTGCGCTTGGTTGGTGTAATAATATCTCCGGTCAAACTCTCAGGTATATCATGGAGCAAAGCTTTTTTCACAACTTCCAGGCTATCTATGTTGTTACCAACCTCGTTTTCCATAAGAGCAAGCAAATAAGCTATTACTGCGACATAGAAAGAGTGCCCTGCAACAGTGGTTTCGACGTTTCTTTTCAGTCTGTTCCAGCGTACCGCCCTTAGCAAGACAACCAGCGCTTCCTGATAGTCTTTTATCCATGGACTCTCTCTGAGTATTTTGTAAGGCTGAAAACAATCAAAATGGGAGAGCCTTTTTTTAAGGCTTTCAAGTGCTTCTTCATAGTATTCTGGAAAGAAACGCGAATGTATATCCGCTTCAAGCAATGCTGAGAGTAAATCCCCTGTGGAAATGATTTTCCCCTCTGTGCTTCCATCTTTTACCATTTTCATTTCATTCATGAATTCTTCCCTGTGATTTGCCGGCAATAGTGGGGCAACTTCTGAAACAGTTGCATCAAAAACAGCGTCCCATTTTTCCGGATCAAGCTCTTTTATGAGAACTTTTGTATCCACAGAAATATCAGAAAGGATACACTTGGGAAGTTCTTTGAGGAGAATACGTTTAAATAGCCTGTCCTCATTGACTTTTTCCCCGTTTTCTCTGGCAATCAGGGAAAGGAGTAACGAAAACTGAGCAGATACAAAGGCGTTTTCTGCTTCATTCGTTCTTAGCAAAGTGGGTCGGTTATTCCAACGGAACATGGTGAAAAGATTGGTATATAGCTCAAGCAGTCTTACCAGTCCCTGATCCATCTCCAGACCCCCTATTTCTCTGCTATACTTGAAGAGTGTTGCTGGATTATTGTATCATATTTCACGAGTCTAACGAAAAAGAGGCGATGAGCATGGAAGTAAGTAAGTGGATAAACAGGGCATTCCCTGTATTTTCATCTCAAGATAGCGTGTCGGATGTATTGAAAGTTGAAGAGAAATACGATTTTATAACGGTTGTTGTCCATGATGAAGCCGGTAAACTCCTTGGAGTGATAAAGAGGAAAGAGCTTGCAAATTATGCTCCCGAGAAAAAACTGGCTGAAATTGTTAAAGAGCCTGAGTATTTCAGTTATGATACCGACATCATCGAAGATGTGGTGCTCATGCTTATAGAGAGCCATGATCTCGTTATACCGGTGGTTTCCGGTGATATGAACTTGAAAGGAGTCATTACAGTTTTTGATATCCTCGAGGCACTTATGGAGTTCACTTCTATGGATCAGAAAGGTGTCAGAATTTCTGTGGTTCTTGGAGATAAACCAGGTGCATTGAAAAAGGTCGTTGATTTGCTGGCCGATAATGAAATTAATATTTTGTCCATCGTAACCTCACCTGGCGAAGATGGGAAGAAAAACGTTATTATCAGAACCTCGGAAACGGATGTGGGAGAGATTGCAAGTATTTTCAACGAAAATGATATTGAATACGATTCAATAATGGAGGAGGAAGGCTTCTGTGACTGAGATGTTCAAGTACCTTTTTCTCGGAAGCCTTCAAGGAGCAACGGAGTTTCTTCCTGTTTCATCCTCAGGCCATTTAACGATTTTTTCTTCGATTTTACGATTGAACTTGAGCACAGATAGTCTTGCATCTTTTTTTGCTTTATTGCATCTCGCGACATTTTTTGCTGTTTTGCTCTTTACGTACAGCGAGGTTATTCAGATTATCACCGGATTGTTTACCAAAAGAGAAAGAGGTAATTCAATAAGATATATCATTCTTTTAACGGTAGCCACTATTCCCGCAGTTGCTTTCGGACTCCTTTTTGAAGAAAAAATCAGTACCGCCTTTTCCAGCCCGTATTTTGCTGCTGCCATGCTTGTGGTTACAGCCTTTTTTTTGTTCCTATCCGATAGATTCAACGGAAAGTTAGAAATACTGAAAATAGGGCTTATAGGTGCTTTGCTTGTTGGTATCCTACAAGCGGCGGCCATATTGCCGGGTATATCAAGAAGCGGTATGACAATTTTTGGTGCGCTGCTTATTGGACTTTCGAGGAAAGATGCTGTTAAGTTTTCCTTTCTCATGAGTTTGCCTGTAACATTGGGGGCGGGTATTCTCGAGATTTCAAAGCTCAGTGTCCCTATGATTTATGCAATACCGGCATTTTTTAGTGCTTTTGTCATGGGAATTATCGGGCTTTTTTTGGTTAAGAAGTTTGTCATAAAGGGAAAGCTGAGAGGCTTTGCGATTTACTGTATAATATTCGCGGTTGTAAGTTTTATTAGTCTGGGAGTGATCTAAATGGAGTTCGAACTACTCTTTCCAGGTAGCGTTCTTTACGTTTCTGGGGAGATTGATGCTCCGACGAGTAGCGCTGTTCTCCTGAAAGATGGGGAGAGAACAATAATCGTTGATCCGGGTGGGTTTCCCTCATTGAAAGCTCTTGAAAGCGCCTTGGGCAAGGCTGGCGTGGCACCTGAAGATGTCACCGATGTTTTGCTAACGCATTTTCACCTTGATCACGCTTTCAACACAATGTTTTTCAAAAATGCCACAATAAGGCTTCACAAAAACTACGCAACCCGCAACTACAAAGCCTTTGGTCCAATAATTGGTCAGATGTATTCGATGGTCATTGAAAGTTGGAGCCGTGTCGAACCTTTCGAAGCGGGAATGCTTTGGGATACAATTGAGATCGTTGAAACACCTTTTCATTCCAGAGAACATGTTTCCTTTCTTGTAAAGACGATTAATGCCGGAAATGTACTGATTTTTGGCGATTTATGTGATAGGCAGTTTAGGTTTTACGAGATGCGCAAAGGCATGAGAAATGATGCGGCTTCTAAGTTAGCGCTTGAGCTTTACGATAGAGCTGATATGATTGTTTTTTCTCATGATCTTCCCATAATCAAGGGGTGAAAACTGTGAAAATATTGATGGTTTCATATGAAGTGTATCCACTTGCTAAAGTTGGTGGGCTAGCTGATGTTGTTGGCAGCCTTCCTGAATATCTTGTAAAGCGTGGAATAGATGTGCAAATAGTGATGCCTTATCACAGGATTGTGGATAAAAAAGCGGAGTATATAGAGAAAACAGACCTGATATTACATACCAATGAGTTGAAGCAAAAATACACATTCGAAGTTTACAGAACCCACTTGAAAGCGGGAAATGTCCCGGTCTTTCTGCTCAAGAATGACGAGTTAATCGATTCTGATGATGTCTATGGAGGGCATGATCTGGGGTTACAGGCTCTTGCCTTTTCAGATGCGGTCTTTCAGCTCTCCAAAAGCTTGAATCCTGATATCGTACACTGCAATGATTGGCAAACAGGCATGATTCCGGTGTTCATAAAAACCTATTCAGGTGATGCAATGCCGAGAACTCTGCTTACCATTCATAACCTTGGCTATCAAGGAACTTTTGACGAATATTACTTTGAACTCTCAAACCTTCCTGAGCAATATTGGGAAAAGGGTTATCTTTCCACAGGTGGTATGCTCAACTTTCTAAAATCGGGCATTGTATTTTCGGATTTCGTCAGTACTGTAAGTCCAACCTATGCGGATGAGATCAAAACCGAAGAATATGGAATGGGTTTGAATGTGTTGCTTTCAGGGCTCGGTGACCGTTTGGTGGGAATTATCAACGGGATAGACTATGTCGAATACAATCCTGAAACTGATAAGAGGATACCAGCCAATTTCAGCCTCGAAGACCTTACTGGAAAGAAAGACTGCAAAGTTTCACTTCAAAAAGAACTTGGGCTTCCTGCAAGAAAAAGCGCCGTTGTGGGATTGATATCCAGGTTGGTAGACCAAAAGGGATTGGATATTCTTGCAGAAGCCGCTGAAGATCTTTTATCAAATGATTTGCAGCTTGTGGTTTTAGGTACTGGTGAGGAACGTTACGAAAAGTTGTTCAAAGAGCTTGCAGAAAAATATCCGGAAAAGGTTTCAGCAAACATACTCTTTGATATAAACCTGGCACAAAAGATATATGCCGGCAGTGACATGTTCCTGATGCCTTCGAAGTATGAGCCCTGCGGTCTGGGGCAAATGTTCGCCATGAGATACGGAACAGTCCCTGTTGTGAGATTTACAGGAGGGCTAAAGGATACTGTTAAAGAATTCAATTCCAATAATGGTACAGGAAACGGTTTTGGGTTTTATGCTTACAGCTCCCTGGAATTAAAAAAAGCCGTTGAACGTGCTTTGATTACATACAATTCTGATAACTGGATAGCAGTCGTAAAAAACGCCATGAAAACGGATTGTTCATGGGAAAATTCCGCGGGAGAATATGAAAAGCTCTATAAGAAAATAATAGAATCCGAGAGGAGGCCAGTAGATGCCTGAGCTCAGGAAGGACCCGATACTGAAGCGCTGGGTCATTATCGCAACGGAGCGTTCAAAAAGACCAAATGATTTCAAGAAAGCGCTGGAGGAACCCGGAGGGGGCTTTTGTCCTTTCGACTACGGTAACGAGCACACAACTCCCCCGGAGATAATGGCTTTCAGGGACAAAAATTCAAAACCAGATGAACCGGGATGGTGGATAAGAGTCGTGCCTAACAAATTCCCGGCCCTGGATCCAAAACTTGAGCCTGTGAAATTTGGACACGGTATGTATGACGTGATAAAGGGGTTTGGAACTCATGAAGTTATTGTAGAAACACCGGAACACAACCAAAATCTTGCTACGCTCCCGTTGAAGCAAATTCAAGAGGTAATATGGGCGTATAAGTACAGGTTCAACGAATTGGAAAAGGATCCAAGGATAAAATACGTGCTCATCTTCAAGAACCATGGCAAAGAAGCTGGTGCCTCCTTACAACACCCTCACAGCCAGTTAATAGCCACGCCTATCATACCCAAACGGGTTGTCGAAGAAATCGATGGAAGCTATGATTATTACAAATTCAAAGAACGCTGTGTATATTGTGATATGTTGAATCAAGAACTGCTTGAAAAAACAAGAATCGTAGAAGAAAATGAGCTTTTCCTTGCCTTTGAGCCTTTTGCTGCCAGATTTCCCTTCGAAACATGGATTTTGCCAAAAGCGCACAAATTCAATTTCGGTGAAATAGGAGCTGAGGAGGTAAGGCAGTTTGCGTGGGTTTTGAAGAACACTTTGTATAGAATTTACAAGGCTCTAGATAATCCTCCCTTTAATTTCATGCTTCATACAGGTGTTACCGGTATAGAAGGGGAGCAATATTATCACTGGCATCTGGAAATTGTACCAAGGTTGACAAGAGTGGCAGGATTTGAGTGGGGTTCTGGATTTTACATTAATCCAACTCCACCTGAATATGCAGCGAAATATCTGAAGGAAGTGGAAATGCCAGAGGGGGATGAATGATGGATATACGCGTTGATGAAAAATTACTTCTGCATCTTGAGTCTCTTGCCAAATTGGAACTCAAGGCGGAAGAAAGAGAAAAGCTGATGAAAGATATCGCGAAAATTCTGGATTATATGTCGTTAATCGATGAACTGAACGTCAACGATTACGAAGAAATGTTTACCCCTATTGAAGAAGATCTGAAGCTGCGAAAAGATGATCAAGAGGCGTTCGAACATATAAATGACCTGACTTCCCTTTTTCCTGAGCAGGAAAATGGGCAATTGAAGGTTCCAAAGATTTACTGAGATGAGTACCAAAAAGGGACAGCACTTTGAAGAGATTGCTTGCACCTATTTGCTGAAGAAGGGGTACAGGTTAGTCGATAGAAACGTGCGCTATCCCTTTGGCGAGCTGGACATTGTAGTAATGAAGGGAAGAAAGCTTGTTTTTGTTGAAGTGAAAGGTGGCAATCGATCATTTCAACCCCGAACCAGAGTGGACAGATTAAAACTAAAACGGCTCGAGCTTGCCGCGAATAAATTCATCACAGACAGAAACCCGAAATTTGAAGAATGCCAGCTGGATGTGATAGAAATTCTGAATGATGGCACGATAAATCATCTAGAAGCAATTGGAAGGTGGTAATGATGGAAAGAAATAAAGCTGAGATATTCAAAGAATATCAGAGATGGATTCAAAAAGCGAACCCTGAAATCGTTGAAGAGCTAAAAGGGCTTAACGAGGCTCAGATTGTTGACGCCTTTTTCAAAGATCTTGAATTTGGAACCGGAGGAATGAGAGGAGTCATAGGTGCGGGGACGAACAGGATAAATGTTCATACGATAGCTCGGGCTACACAAGGCTTCTCGAATTGGCTTAAAAAGAACTATCAGTCACCTGCTATTGCCATCGCCTTTGATACTAGAAAAATGTCAAAAGAGTTTGCTCAAACGGCTGCTAAAGTGTTATCTGCCAACGGCATCAAAACCTATCTTTTCTCAGAGCCAACGCCCACTCCTGTCTTGAGTTACGCGGTTAGGGAGTTAGGCTGCAGCGGTGGCATTGTAATAACAGCCAGCCATAATCCCCCTCAATATAATGGTTATAAAGTTTATACCCATGACGGAACACAGGCAGTTCCACGTTATGCAGAAGCAATCGTGAAAGAAATTAGCAAATTGGATTTCTTTGTCGATTTGGAAGGGGACGAAGCTTTGATCAAGAAAGTCCCGGATACAGTTCTCTTGAATTTTGAAAATTACATAATCAAATTGACGGAAGAACTTCTGAATATTCACGGAACCAACCCTGAAGCTTTGAAAGTCTTATATACACCTTTGCATGGTACTGGCTACAAACCAGTGATGGATGTCTTAAAAAAGCTGAGATACAATGTAGAAACTGTTAAAGAACAAAGCACCCCTGATGGCAATTTTCCCACAGTCAGCTATCCAAATCCCGAGGACCCGAAAGCCTTCACGATGGCTCTAAAGCAGGCTAAGGAATTCAATCCTGACATTATTATCGCGACAGATCCTGATTGTGATAGAATGGGGCTAATGTGTCAAAAAGGCGATAGCTACGTTAGCATTACCGGAAACCAAATGGGTGTTATCATGCTTGAATTCCTCTTAGAATCCCTGAAAAACCGCTTGCCCGGCGATGCTTTTGTGGTGAAGACCATTGTAACCACCGACCTGGCGAAAGACATCGTTAATGAGTACGGTGTGGCGCTTAAAGAAACGCTAACAGGATTTAAGTTTATAGGCGAACTCATAGAAAAATCCGCGGTTGAAAAGAACGGGAGTTTTCTTTTTGGCTTTGAAGAGAGTTATGGTTATCTATACGGCACACACGCAAGAGATAAAGATGCGGTTGTGGCTTCTGCCCTTGCTGCAACGATTGCCGCTTCTTTGAAAGAGAAAGGAATCAGCCTGTTGGAATACCTTGTCAGAATCTATGAAAAATACGGCTATTACCTGGAGTCCTTGAAAAGCTTTACTTTTGAAGGAATAGAAGGCATGAAAAAAATCTCCAGGATTATGAATAATCTGAGAAGCGACACTCCCACTGAAATAGAAGGTAAAAAGCTGATCGACTTTAAGGATTACAGTAAAGGAATCGCAGAATTACCGCCAGCTGATGTAGTTGAGCTCGTTTATGAAGATAACTTCAAATTGATTGCCAGACCATCCGGTACTGAGCCGAAGATCAAGTTCTACTTGATGGCAAAGGGAAATACACACAAAGCCACGATGGAAAAAATAAAATTTTTGGAGAGATACGTGGAAAGGATTGTTAAACAGTGAACGGTTATGCTCATATCATTTATGACGAAACATCCTACTTTTCACCGAAAAAGATCAATTTTGACCATAGGGCCAGGACCGGAATGATGATTGCATGGTCAGAAGAGCAGGCAAAAGAACTTCTAGACAAGAAATACTGGAAATGTCTCAGCGCATTTGGCTTGGAAGCTTCCATGAGAAGGAAAATCATTTTTGAACGAAAGCACAGCGACACCAATTTGCTGTATTTTAAGTACGAACTGGAAATTCCAGATGCCATTGAAGTTTTCTATGAGGCAGATATCATTGAAGCTATTTCGAAGCGTTTCTCCCTTAGGGAAATTTCGGAAGATATTTTTAAAATGATGAGAAATTACGAATCCGGAACAATTAATTTCAATGACCATTTTCTAAACGAATGGCTAATCGCAAGACTGAATTCCGAAAAAATGGAGCTGGAGGTACCGGAAAGAAAGAAGCTCGAAAAGGAATTGATGAGATACGTTGAGATGCTTGTCAGTAAAATACTCTGGAACATTTACTCTGGCGATTTGAACGCTTTCAGAAAGGATCTTTCCAGTATGGTTTACCTCTTTGGAGAGCTGCGTGATACGGGAAGCATGGCGGGCAGAGGTGAAACTTGGTGAAAAGATTCGCCGCAGTAGTTGCCTATGATGGAACGGATTTTTACGGATTTCAGGTTCAGCCTGATCGCAGAACAGTACAAGGAACCATAGAAGAAGCACTCTCGAAAATACACAAAGAAGAGGTCAGAACTGATGCAGCGGGGCGTACAGATACTGGCGTACACGGATTTGGGCAGGTAGTTGCCTTCAATTCAACATTGGAGAGGTTATCCGCAAAAACCATGAAAGAGGCCCTCAATGCGAACCTTCCCGCCGATATTTACGTCAGAAGAGTGTATGAAGTTCCCAGAGGGTTTAGCCCGCGTTTTCATGCTAAGAAAAGAATTTATCATTATTACATATTAAACATCACAGAACCCGACCTTTTCAGGAAAAGATATACATGGTGGTTCCCTTATGATATAGACATCGAAAAGATGCGATATGGTGCTAATTTCCTGTTGGGAGAGCATGACTATGTCGCTTTCCGTACAGGAAGAGACGATAGGACGACAATAAGGACGATAACGAATATTCGTATAATGAGAATGAACAAATCTCTCGTTCTGGTAAGAGTGGAGGGAATTTCCTTTTTGAGAAGAATGGTGAGGAATATCGTGGGTACACTTGTACGTGTGGGAACGGGAAATCTTCAACCAGAAGCCGTAAAAACGATTCTTGAATCAAAAGACAGGTCAATGCTCCCAAGTTCAGCCCCACCACAAGGATTGGTGCTATACAAGGTGTTGTTCGATGAGTTCGAAACTTAGGCTTGATGAGTTACTCGTGAGGAGAGGGTTATTTCGATCGCGCTCAAAAGCCGCTGAAGCCGTTAGGTCTGGAAAGGTACAGGTTGATGGAAAGGCGATAGACAAACCCGGGAAAAAATTTTTGGAAGATGCTTATCTTCAGCTTATTGAACACAAATTCGTGGTGAGCAGGGCTTATTACAAGCTTAAAAAAGCCCTTGAAAGCTTTCAAGTTGTAGTTGAAGGAACACGTGTGTGTGATCTTGGAGCTTCTACGGGCGGATTTACACAGCTGCTCTTGGAACGAGGTGCAAGTGTTGTATACGCTGTTGATGTTGGAACTGCGCAACTGGACCCTGTACTTAAAAACAAACCCGAAGTAATATCCCTTGAGAATACCGATGCGCGAAGTGTTACCCGGGAACTTCTTAATGGTGCGGTTGACATAGTGACTGCAGACCTTTCTTTTATCTCTGTGACCAAGGTAGTTGACAGTATTTCGGAAATACTGAAAATGGGAGGTCATTGTATTTGCTTGATAAAGCCGCAGTTTGAGGCTGGTCCCGGGTTGTCCAAAAAGGGAGTCATCCTCAATGCCAGCGTACATAAGAGTGTTCTCCATGGTGTCATAGATTCCTTTCATAGGACGGGGTTAGTAGTGAGAGGAATGACTTTTTCCCCGTTGCGGGGTAAGAATGGTAATATTGAGTATCTCATTCATGCCGTTAAAGGAGATCGTAATGAAGTGTGGAATCTTGATATAGAGAATTGTGTCAACAGGGCTTTCGAAACTCTGGCACTGGAAAGGTGATCTCGTGTTAAAAAAAATCCTTGTACTTACGTTTTTGATAATCAATTTTTCGCTGTTTTCACAAAATATTACAGACTTTCTTCCGTCAAATGCGGGATACTTCCTCATTGTGAGAAATAGCGTGGATTACTTTGACTATCTCAAGAAAAATACGAACCTGTTCTACGTGTATCTGGAAAAGGACGGTCTGGGGCTGGAAGACTATTTCATTTCTCTTCTTTCCGCTGCGGGTTATTCCAGCGGTGATACTCTGGATGAACGGAAGATAAAGAAAGCCATAAACGGAGAATTTCTGCTCGCCGGTAAGGAATTTGATCTCGAACTCGAAGACATTATCACCTTCGATCCCATATACATTCTCGAAAAATTCAAGAGTGAAACAAAAGATATCTTTCTCGTATGGAAATCAGAGGAACCCGAAGAGTTGTTGAACATCATAGCTTCGCTTTTGGAAAGCTCCATTTTCAAGCAAGACGGTGATTTGATTGGAGAACTTAGAAGTAACAGTGGCGAGGTGTATTTTCATGTTGGTAACGGCTTTTTGATACTCGGAGACACCCGCAGCGCTGTGGAAGCGCCCATGAGAGCTTATCATGGTGAGATTGGAAGAATGATAGACTCTGAAGAGGAAGCGAAGGAATTTGTTAAGGCCAGCGAAAATTACTGGATAACCGGATATTTTGACAGTGACAGGTTTAAGATTGGGCTGGGACTGGAGTACGCTTTTAGCACAAAAAGAACCACGCTGTTCATCAATCCCGAAGGTCACACTCTGGCAGCAACAATGATACAGGAAAACATCTTTCTAGATGAATCAGAAAAGAGCAGAATCCTGGGATATATGACATCAAAAGACGAAGCCCTGTCTGAAAAATATTTCGGCAACT
>QNAR01000024.1 GCA_003643975.1 Thermotogae bacterium
CACGTGCGCTAACATGGAACACGCCCGGAAGTAATTCTCCCGCGATTTTGTACATGTTCGGGATCATGAGCAACAATCCCTGTGAAGCAGTAAAGGTAGTTGTAAGAGCTCCAGCAGCAAGTGAACCATGAACTGCCCCGGAAGCACCTCCCTCTGATTGCATTTCGACTACCTTAACAGTCTGACCAAAGAGGTTCTTCCTCCCATTCGCAGCCCAGGCGTCAATAAATTCAGCCATGGGTGAGGATGGAGTGATAGGGAATATAGCGGCTACATCGGTGAATGCATAGGCTACATGAGCAGCAGCGGTATTCCCGTCCATACTCTGCATGCGTTTTGCCATGTTCAACCCTCCTTAAACGAAGACGAGTGTATGAAAATACCCTTGTGAACCATTTAACTCATTTAATGATAGCACACTCTCAGGAAGTTTTCGACCAAAAAACTGTTCTATAAATGGCAAAAAGATGAACGCCTTTGCTGTTAATTGAGCATCTGGAATTATTGAAAAATAATGTTGTATTATCTAATTAACCAAAATAAAGGAGGTTCCCTATGGCTTATTTTGAAGTTGAGACTGCAAAGCTCTATTACGAACTTCATGGTGAAGAAGGCAGACCAGTTGTTGTACTCTTAAACGGTATCATGATGTCTACACTTTCCTGGCATGGCCATTTGCTAGATCTGACGCGCTTTTTCAGGGTGTTGCTTATGGACTTCAGAGATCAAGGAAAATCCAGCAAGATGCGCAAAAACTATGATATCTCCACACATGCAAAAGACCTCAACGCTTTACTGGAACATCTCAATATAAAAAGGGCAAACATCGTTGGCCTTTCCTACGGTGGACAGGTGGCCCAGCTCTTCGCATTGATGTACCCCAAAAAATTAAACACCCTGGTGCTTTCCAATACTCCAGCACGCATTTCCCCATATCTTCAAGAATTAGGTGAAGCGTGGAAAGAGGCTGCACGATTGTATGATGGTGAAAAATTTTTCGCATTGGCTATTCCCTTTATATACTCTGATACTTTTTACAACAGAAATCTTAACTGGCTTAAAAACCGTCAAAAAACCTTCAAAACACTTCTTAACATGGAATGGTTCGATGGATTTATCAGGTTAGCTTCAAGTAATCTTAGTTTTAATACGCTCAATGAACTATCAAATATCAACTGTCCCACTCTTTTACTAATGGCTGATAGAGATATTATCACTCCGATAAACGAAATGGAGCTAATAAAAGATGAAATTTCAAATTGCGAATGTTTAGTTATACACGACGCTGGCCATGCTGCTTTCCTGGAAAAGAAGAGTGAATTTTTAAGTGCTATTATTGGTTTTCTTTTGAAATACAATTGAGTTGTTCTGGTTTTCATAATCGAGCTAGGTTGCCTTTATTCCTTCCTGATGCTTTCTAAATGCTTCTCAGTGATTTTTAATATGAAGAGGAAATTGGTTATCATGTAAAATGAGAGGTGGTTCAGTTATCATTAATGAGAGATGAATCACACCACACAAAATGGGGTGAGGTTTTGGAACATATTGGAATTGCCGGTATAGGCATATATCTACCTGAAAAACAAATGCCAGCAAGAGAGATAGCCAAATTGTCAAACATCCCGGAAAACGTCATAATCGAAAAATTTGGGATCAAGCAGAAATATCTCCCAGGATCAAAAGACACAACAAGTTATATGGCTATTAAAGCATCAGAAGAAGCCATTGAAGATGCAGGAATATCTCCTGAAGAGATAGATTTGCTCATCTGGGGTGGTGGACAACATAAAGATTATCCTTGTTGGCTTGCAGGATTGAAAGTCGCCCATGAAATTGGCGCCTTTCGTGCGTGGTCTTTTGATATGGAGGCTATGTGTGGATCCATGATGGTTGCTATTGACATAGCTAAAAGCATTATGCTAACCAGAGATGATGTTAACACAGTTCTGATAGCCAGCGGTTATAGAAATGTCGATCTTATCAACCTCTCAGAACCCACTACCAGCTTCATGCTGGACATTGGAGCGGGAGGAGCTGCTATTGTATTGAAGAAAAATCTCGGCCGCAACATTGTGCTTTCTTCCTCTTTCAAGGGAGATGGTTCTTTTGCCGAAGATTGTGTAGTACCGGTTGGTGGGACAAAAAACTGGCCTATGAAGGATACAGATGTAAAAAAATTCTATTTCAGAGTTATCGGTGATCCAGTGGAATTCAAAAAGAGGCTCTCAGAAAAAACGACACCGAATTTCTTTAATGTAATAAAGGAATCTGTAAAAAAAAGTGGTTACAGTGAAAAGGACATTGACTACCTCGCTATTTTGCATTTCAAGCGTTCAGCACATTACGCTGTTTTGCAAGAACTTGGGCTAACCCCTGAACAATCCACTTACTTAGAAGAATATGGACACATTGGTCAAAACGATCAATTGCTTTCCATCAAGCTGGGACTCAAAAGCGGGAAAATAAAGGATGGTTCAGTCATCGTTATGGTAGGAGCAGGGCTTGGATTTGTGTGGGCTGCAACTACTGTGCGATGGGGATAAGCATAGATTCATGAATATGGAGGGATGAAAGTGAGACTTAAGGGGAAAGTTGTTATCATCACCGGAGCAGCCAGTGGTATAGGAAGAGCTTCTGCTAAAAGGTTCTGTGAAGAAGGGGCTATCGTGATAGCATGTGATCTAAACGAAGAGCTCTTAAAAAGCCTTGTAGATGAGTCTAAAGGGCTTGCAGGTGAAGTAGTTGTAAAAAAGCTTAGTGTCACAGATCGGGAAGCAATCAAAAATCTTGTTGAGGAACTAAAAGAAAAATACGGAAAAATCGATGGGTTAGTTAACAACGCCGGTATAACCAGAGATGCGCTTATCCAAAAGATGTCAGAAGAAGATTGGGATGCCGTTGTTGACGTGAACTTAAAAGGCGTATTCAACATGACTCAGTTCGTTGCCCCTGTTATGCTAAATCAAGGCCATGGCGCAATAGTCAACACTTCCTCAGTTGTTGGTGTATATGGCAATATAGGCCAAACAAATTATTCAGCCACCAAGGGAGGGGTTATCGCCATGACCAAAACCTGGGCCAAGGAATTTACCAGAAAAGGTGCAAATATTCGAGTAAATGCTGTAGCCCCCGGATTTATAAAAACACCAATGACAGAAAAAGTTCCAGAAAAAGTCATTAAATACATGGAAGAAAAAATCCCTCTTAAACGAATGGGAAATCCTGAAGAGATCGCCAACGTTTACCTGTTCCTGATATCCGATGAGTCAAGTTATATCACCGGCCAAATTATTGGTGTCGATGGAGGCCTTGTTCTTTGAGCACAAAGGTTCAAAGAACCAGAAAAGCTCTGCTTCTTGCTGCTGAAGATCTCTTCAGCAGCAAGGGCTTTGAAAACACATCCGTAGCAGCAATATGTAGAAAAGCTGGATTGTCCAATGGCGTTTTTTATCGTCATTTCAAAAACAAAGACGATATATTCAGGACTATAACCAATGAAATGATGGAAAGTTTTCAGCAGTCTATGAAAACCACTGGAGGCCGGAACAGACGTGACACTCTTAAATATTTATATGTATCCGCTTTTGAGACACTCTGGAAATCAAAAAAACGCTTTAAGGCTTTTCACGAAGCTGAATACAGACTTAGGAACATTGAAGACCTCGTTGACGCCATATATCTGGATGCTGTCTCCAAAATCTTAAAAAAGGACATTTCTGAAATTAAACCAGCCATGAAGTGGTTTATAATCGGGCCCTTAAGATTCAGCGCTATTTACTGGATCGTTTTCAAAAACATGAAAGTTCCTGCTGAAGTTATAAACGACCTGTTGGATTTTACATGCAATGGGTTTGGTGTGTCTGCTGAACTGAGCGATGAGGTTACGCATTTTTCGATCTACAAAAGAGCGAGCTACGGCAAAGATAGTCGTTCGCTTATAATGAAATCTGCTGAAAAGCTCTTCGGAAAAAAAGGTTATTTCAAAACTTCCGTATATGAAATTATGTCCAGAGCTGGTTATGGGCAAGGCACATTTTATCTTTATTTCAAGAACAAACAGGCTTTGCTTGAAGAACTGGTTGTGCTTGCCAATAGAAAACTCCGCCATATGATGAGAGACGCTTCAGTCAATTTAGAAAGCAGATTAGAAAAAGAGATACGGAATTATCGGGTATTTCTCGAATTCATGAAAGAACACAGAGAGATTTACGAGATCGTCAGGGAGTCGGAATTTATCGTGGATAATCTCGGGTACAGATATTACGAAAAACTACTGGAGTCTTATGTGAAGGCTCTCAACGATTCTATGAACTCTGGTGAGCTGCGTGTCATGAATGCACATTCCATTGCAATTTTTCTCATGGGAATTGGTCACTTTATGGGTTTAGATCTTGTTTTTAGGCCCCGTTATTCCGATGATAAATGGGAAGAATATCTCATGGATCTTGCAAAGCTCATTGCCAGAGGTTTGGAGGTATAAAGATGAACTGGAAAGAGTTATACAAGAAGAAACTTCTTTCACTCGACGACGCTTTGGGCTTGATAAAATCCAATCATAAAATCGTCGTCAGCATGGTCTCCATGGAACCCAAAGGGTTGTTGGACAATCTCCATAAACTTGCAACCCATGTCGAGGGTGTTAGTGTAACCAGTTGCCTTAATATGCGAGAATATCCCTTCTTTATGGACCCCCAGTATAATGGAACATTTATCAACGAGTCCTGGTTTTATTCCGCTCCTGTAAGGAAAGCGGCTGAAGCCGGTTACAAAACCGTATCTTACATTCCAAACAATTTGCACAATGCTGGTACTGACAGGCTTGTGAGCAACAAGCCCGACATTTTTTGGGGTGTTGCATCGCCTATGGATAGGAACGGCTACATGACGCTCTCCCTCTCCAATGTTTACGAACGGGATATGGTAGAAAATGCCGATATGGTCATCCTTGAAGTAAACGAAAAAGCTCCCAAAACCCATGGGGAAACGCAGGTTCATATCAGTGAGGTTGATCACGTAATCGAAAACAGTTTTGATATTCCAGAACTCCCTGTTGTTGAGCCCTCAGAAACCGAAAAGCACATAGCGCGACACATTTCGGAACTCATTGAAGATGGGGCAACTTTACAAATCGGCATTGGTGGAATACCGAATGCCGTTGCTAAACTGTTGGAAGACAAGCGGGATCTGGGAATACACACCGAAATGTTCACCGAATCCATGATAGAGCTCTTTGAAAAAGGAATTATAACCAATAGCAGAAAAACGTTATGGCCGGGCAAATTCATTTGTACTTTCGCTCTGGGAACGAAAAAAATGTACAAATTTGTTGAAGACAATCCTGGAATCTTTATCTTACGTGGTAGATATGTCAATGATCCTTATGTTATAGCCCAAAATGAAAAAATGGTTTCCATAAACACCGCAATAACCGTAGATCTAACTGGTCAAGTTTGTTCTGAAGCCATTGGCACAAGGCATTACAGTGGCACAGGCGGCCAGCTTGACACTCACCGCGGGGCCAGCATGTCAAAAGGTGGAAAGGGAATCATAGCCCTTCGAACGACAGCAAAACGTGGCACCATTTCAACCATCGTACCTCTTTTGCCTTTGGGCTCTCCAGTAACAGTCCCCAGACAGGATATAGATTACGTTGTCACGGAATACGGTATTGCACACTTGAGAGGCTTAAGTGTTAAACAAAGAGCTGAAGCACTTGTGAATATAGCCCATCCCGATTTCAGAAATCAGCTCAGGAAAGAAGCCAGCAAACTCAATTTGATATAGGAGGCGATAAGTTATGAGGAAAGTCTACATAGTCGGGGCAAAAAGAACAGCCATTGGAACAATGGGTGGATCGCTAAAGGACGTTCCAGCGGTTGAACTTGGAGTCACTGCGGCTAAAGCAGCGATAAAACAATCTGGGATCACACCGGAGAACATCGATGAAACCATCATAGGTTGTATCCTCACAGCCGGCCAGGGTATGGGACCTGGGCGTCAAGTGTCCATATACTCAGATGTTCCAGCAGAGAAGCCTGGTTATACGGTGAATATGCTTTGCGGCTCTGGCATGAAAAGTATCATGGTCGGTGCTACGGATATCTTAATTAATGAGGCTGAAATTGTACTTGCGGGTGGCATTGAGAATATGTCGAAAGCACCATATTTGCTTCCAGATGCCAGATTTGGCTACAGACTTGGAAACGGTGAGATCATTGATCACATGGTTTTCGACGGGCTTACGGATATCTTCAACAGATATCACATGGGTGTTACTGCAGAAAACCTTGCCAGAAAATATAGCATTACACGGGAAGAACAGGACGAATTCGCTTACAACAGCCAGATGAAAGCGAAAAAGGCCATAGCAGAGGGTAAATTCAAAGATGAAATTGAACCAGTGGTTATCAAGACCAGGAAAGGAGAAGTCGTTTTTGACACAGATGAACATCCAAGAGATACAACACCTGAAAAGCTCGCAAAATTAAAGCCGGCATTTGTAAAAGATGGAACCGTAACCGCGGGTAATTCTTCTGGAATAAATGATGGTGGCAGCGCAGTTGTTATCGCCTCTGAAGATGCTGTGAAAACTCATGGGTTGAAACCCATGGCAGAAATCATAGCCTTTGCTCAAGCTGGCGTTGACCCTGCTTACATGGGATATGGCCCTGTACCAGCTATAAAGAAAGCTCTGGAAAAAGCGAAAATGAACATAAAGGATATAGAACTTTTCGAACTCAATGAAGCCTTTGCCGCTCAGAGCCTTGCTGTATTGAAAGGACTGGAAGAAGAGCTGGGAGTTGAAAGAGACTGGATGTTGGAAAGAACTAATGTAAATGGCGGCGCCATAGCTCTCGGACATCCTATCGGTGCATCTGGTAACCGTATTGTTGTCACGCTTCTTTACGAAATGAAAAAGCGTGATTTGACCTATGGCCTTGCTTCACTTTGCATAGGTGGAGGCATGGGTACAACCGTGATAATTAAGAATATCGATTGATCCAATCCATAACAGGAGGTGGGGAAAGTATGAAGAAACTTCTTTTATCAGTACTCTTTGTTACCATTGTGTTTAGCTTTGTTTTTGCAGAAAACGGTGTATATCCAGATAAGATTGTCATTGGCTCTTTCCAGGCTCTTTCTGGTCCAGTAGCACCAATAGGCATCTCAATGCGGAAGGGCATGGATGCATACTTCAACTGGGTAAATGCAAATGGTGGAATCAACGGCAGAAAGATCGAATTTATTGTAGCAGATGATGCCTTTAACCCTTCAAAAACCGTTGTAGAAGTCAAAAGGCTTGTAGAACAAGATAAAGTTTTCGCCATTGTTGGAGGCCTTGGCACTCCTGGATGTCTCGCTGTTGCTGACTATCTTAACAACTCTAGTGTCCCATTTGTTTACCAAGGAAGTGGCTCAAGCACTCTGGCCATTCCTCCGAAAAAGTATGTCTTTACCGTGCAGCCTAACTACACAACTGAGGGTCAGATCATGGCAAAATACTTAGTTGAGGTACTGGGAAAGAAGCGTATAGGTATTGTTTACAGGGCTGATGATGCTGGACAGGAAGAACTTAACGGCCTTAAACGTTGGCTTGTAGAACACGGTTACAGTTCCGCCCTTGTTGCGAAGCTTCCGGTCGATGTTACGAGAATGACCTTTGATAACGAAATTCTCAAGCTCATGGAACTGAATGTAGATGCTGTTGTGTTGAGCATGTGGATCCCTCAGAGCCCTAACTTCCTCAAGCAGGCTTATGAATATGGCCTCGATGCCCTCTTGCTTGGAAACTATGTTAATCCAGATCCAACTGTTATCGCACTGGCAGGAGATGCTGCTGAAGGCTTCCAGGCAATGGCGTGGGTTATGGGAGATGTAGCTGATGAAAGCTTCCAAAAATATATTCAAATTTATCAAGAAACTTTCAACGACGAAATTCCCAACGCTTACGCAGCGGCGGGCTTTATTGCCGCCGAAGTCTTCACAGAAGCGTTAAGAAGAGCTGGAGAGGAACCAACAAGGGAAAGCCTTGTAAAAGCACTCGAAGAAATGAACGGCTGGAAAGGGCTTATTACACCATCTATTACTTACAAACCCTATGATCCCAATGACAAATACTGTCGTGTCGGTATCAGGCAAATGTATGTGATGCATGTGGAAAACCAAGTCTGGACTACATTGACAGACTGGATTTCGGTCGCTGAATAATCTTTGCTCGCGGGGGATTTTCCCCCGCGTTTTCCTGGAGGTGCACCATGGTTCTTGAAGTCAGGAACATCACTGTGAAATTTGGGGGCGTTACAGCAGTAAAGTCGTTCAACATGACAGTAAAAAAGAACACCATACATTCTTTGATTGGGCCAAATGGAGCGGGAAAAACCACGCTTTTCAATGTTATAACCCGTATTGTCAAGGAAACTGAAGGGGAAATATCATTCAACGGGAAAGATCTGGCGACTTATAAGCCCTTTGAAGTGATAAAGGCAGGTATATCAAGAACCTTTCAGAATCTTGAGATATTCAAGTATATGACGGTGAAAGACAACTTCTTTGTGGGCCACCATGGTGAAATACATTATGGAATCTTGCAAGAAGCACTGTGGACAAATAAAGTGAAAAACTCAGAAAAAAAATCCATGGAAAAAGCTCTTGAAATAGCTGAACTGTTAGGTTTGAAAAATAGGCTCAATACGTTAGCCGGCATGCTTCCCTACGGATTACAGAAGCTCGTCGAAATTGGCAGAGCACTGATGAGTGAACCGAATTTTCTCATGCTTGATGAACCAGCTGCTGGTCTAAACCCCACCGAAACCATCCAACTAAAAACGCTTATCAATCGTTTACGCGACGACTTTAATTTGACAATTTTCCTTGTGGAGCACGATATGTCACTTGTTATGGACATATCTGACAGAATAACGGTAATGAATTTTGGTGAAAAAATAGCCGAAGGCTCAGCTGATGATATTAAAAATGACCCCAACGTTATAGAAGCCTATCTGGGAGAGAGTAAATATGCTTGAGATAAAAAATATCGAAGTCTATTATGGTTATGTAAAAGCGTTAAAGGACATATCATTGCGTGTTGAAGAAGGACAGATTGTTTCCCTGTTGGGTTCCAATGGTGCAGGAAAAACCACAACACTTAAGACAATCTCTGGACTGTTAAAGCCTAAAAGCGGAAGCATTCTTTTTCACGAAAAAATTATCACTCATCTGGATTCATCAGCAATAGTTAGGATGGGGATTGTTCAATGCCCTGAAGGTCGTCAATTATTTCCTGATCTTTCCGTTAAGGAAAACCTTCTTGTGGGGGCTATAACTCGCAAAAACAGAAAGCAAATAAACGATGACTTGAATCAAGTTTATGGGCTATTTCCTATATTGCGGGACAGAAAGAACCAGCTTGCTGGAACTTTGTCAGGTGGAGAACAGCAAATGCTTGCCATAGGCAGAGCTCTCATGGCTGGTCCAAAATTACTTATGCTTGATGAACCTTCTCTTGGATTAGCACCAAAAATCGTTGAACAGATTTTCGAGCTTCTCGTAAATTTAAACAAAGAAAAGGGACTCACAATTTTGCTTGTAGAGCAAAATGCCAATGCGGCGCTAAGAATCTCTGACTATGCCTATATTCTCGAGGTAGGAACTCTCACCCTCGAAGGTGATGCGAAAGACCTTCTTAAAAGTGAATTAGTTCAACAAAAATATCTTGGGGCCTGATGGGGGTGACTTGATGGTAACCTTTTTACAGCAAATAATATTGGGGCTTAGAGAGGGGAGCCTTTTTTCATTGGTTGCTCTGGGTCTTGTGCTCATATACAAAACCTCCGGTGTTGTAAATTTTGCTTACGGGAACATGGGGATGTTTGCAGCATATATTGCATACACTGTTTTTGCCATTGCTGGACTGCCGCTGTGGCTTGCAGTGCTCACTGCCATTGTTTTTGGGTTCTTTCTTGGAGCTGCTACGGAAAGAGGGTTGTTGCGCCCAATTCGCCATCTTTCTCATTCAGCGATGTTGATCTTAACCTTAGGGCTATTAATGATTCTTGAAGGTCTAGCATTGGAAATATGGAAACAAGACTATAAACCTTTCCCTTCCCTTATACATGGAAGACCTATTTTCATCAAGTTTCCACAGGGAAGAATCATACTCACCAGGCAGGATCTCCTCATTTTTGGCATTGCTGCGGTTATTATGCTGGCTCTTTTCCTCTATTTCAAATTTACAAGGGTCGGACTCTCTGTACGTGCAACTGCGCAAAATGAAACCGCCGCCAGACTGATGGGGATCAGAGTAGGTACGGTATTCGCTTTTTCCTGGGGTGTTGGAACTGCATTGAGCGCTCTTGCGGCTATAATGGCGGCGCCAAGAACTCAAATAAACCCAAATATGATGTTAGATCTTCAGATACAGGGACTCACAGCTGCGGTTCTCGGAGGTTTTGAAAGCCTTCCCGGTACAGTTGTCGGTGGACTTCTGCTTGGTATCATTGAGCAATTCGTGGCCCGTTATCTTTCTGAAGAACTAAAAATGGCCTTTGCTTTGCTCATCATTCTCATACTGCTTCTCATAAAACCTGAAGGTCTTCTTGGCCGTAGGTCAGCAGAAAGGGTGTAGACTATGCGTGATACTTTGTATAAAAACAGGCAATGGATATTAACAGCGCTTCTTTTTCTTGTAATCCCCTTGTTTTTCACTGGCCAGCCTTTTATGATGACCATATTTTCTCTGGTTCTTATTTACACAATAACTACGCTGGGGCTGAATATTGTTATAGGATACGCCGGTCAAATATCCATTGGACATGCTGCCTTCATGGCCATAGGGGCCTATACCTCAACTTTACTAACCATGAATTTTCACTTGCCCTTCTTGCTATCTTTCTTGATAGCTGGAAGTGTCTCGGGGCTTTTTGGCTTTTTGCTGGGAATTCCCGCTCTCAGATTGAAAGGATTTTACCTAGCTATTGCAACAATGGCCTTTGGTGTAGTTGTAGAGCAGTTGCTCAAATCCTGGGAATTCGCTGGTGGGAACATAGGAATCAGAAATATCACACCCCCAAAGTTGCTGGGGGCTCAACTTTCCTCAGATACAGCAAAATATTACCTCACTGCGGTAATTGCACTTCTTTTATACATCATCAGTGCAAATATCTTAAAGAGTCGAACAGGCAGAGCTTTCAAGGCTATAAGGGAAAGCGAGTTTGCAGCTCAATCTATGGGTATAAACATTTCAAGATATAAACTCATCGCATTTGTCATTAGTGCCGTTTACGCAGGCATTGCCGGAAGCCTTTATGCGCACACTATCGGCTATATCTCTCCTACTGATTTTGGACTTGGAAATTCCATAAATCTCCTTGCTATCATTGTCATTGGAGGATTGGCATCGCTTTCAGGAAGTTTCATAGGCTCGGTTATAATGGTTGCCATGCCATTTATGTTCAGCAGGACTCAACTTCCAATGTCTATTATTTTTGGTGTATTACTTGTACTGGTTGTGCTTTTCTTCCCGCGTGGACTCGCATATGCGTTGCAAATATTCAATGTCAAATTCCTCTGGAAACCTTATACGGCACTTAAAAGGAGGATAGCAAAAATGAAAAAAGCCGAGGGCGAATTTGTCGAAGTGCTTGGAAAAAGGATTCATTATGTACAGAAAAATGGAGAAGCCAAAAAAACCATCCTTTTTGTCCATGGAAATTTCGCATCCTGGCGCTGGTTTAAACCAGCGTTGGACAACCTTCCAAATGAATATCATGGCGTCGCGCTGGACATGCCAAACTTTGGACAATCTGAACGGCTCGAAGAAGTAAAAATAGATGTCTATGCACAATACGTTTCGGAATTCATGAAAAAACTGAATATCGACAAGGCAATTCTGGTAGGGCACTCACTTGGAGGCGCCGTTGTTCAGAAAATGGCAATTGATAACCCGAAAATGGTAGAAAAAGTATTGCTGATTGACCCAGCTCCTCCTTCGGGCTATAAAACCGCCCCAGAAGTTTATGCAGTCCTGGAATTGTACAAAAGCAATGCCGACTTGTTGAAAAAAGCATTGATTGGGACCATGCCAACCAGGCCAGTCGATCGCTTTACTGATCAACTCGTTTCAGATGCCCTTATGATGAAACCAGAGTGCATTGTAGAAAATGCTAGAGCCCTTGAAGAATATGATTACAAAAAAGAACTTTCCAAACTCGAAATCCCCTTCAAGATACTTGTTGGCAAGCTCGATCTTATAATAACGGAAGAAATGGCTAGAGAGTTTGAGAAAGTAATGAAAAATGCAACTGTTGAAATTATCCCTGATTGCGGTCATAGCGTTAACGTAGAAAAACCAGATCTCTTCATGCAAAAGCTGATTGATTTTATAAAAGAGTAGGTAACTGTAAGAACCGAGTTGCAAATAACAAGACCCTAGAACCGGGTGAAACAAGCGGATCATAAACTCGTTTTTCATAATATCACTCATAACCTGGCTCCCGGATTCTCAGGTCTCGTTCTTCAAATTCTCATCACCCAAGTTTTACCAAACACCGTGTTATCAGTGCCCTTTTACCTCTATACA
>QNAR01000025.1 GCA_003643975.1 Thermotogae bacterium
ATGCCTATATCGTTCCAGGGCTTGGCGACGCAGGTGATAGACTCTACAGAACAAAATAAAAACTGACTTTGATAACAGCGGAAGCCCGGAATTCCGCTGTTATACTTTTCTTCAACCGAAATGATAAAATTGTAATGGGGATTTCTAAAATTACGGATTCGATTCTTATAAATATCCTTTAAACACAGCTTTCGAACTGTACAAAGGACTATGGGACATCGAATGGCTGAAAATTCTCGAGAATGAACCGGCGGTAATTTTCCAGCTGAAATTCGGAGAAATGACAAATCCCTGGAATGCACCAAAAGGCTTTTCGCATCAGCTAATAAACCTTTATATCGATGTCAAGGATGGTGGTAGAACCGATACATATGCTGAAGGTGCACGCGTGAGTTTTTCCAGTGAATATCCGTGGGATTATTTCATCAAAATAGCCGGTTGGCCTTCTTATGGTCAGCTTTTCGCAACAGCAGATGGTGAGGAAATCCCGGATGTACTTCAAGTGGAAGCGGACCCTGGCGAAAAAATTATTAACGTAATCGTCAGCAAAACGGCTTTGGGGAGTTTCAACCAAATGGCTCTATACGTGTTATCTGGAAGTCAAGATGGTTATGGTCCCGATAATTTCAGGGCTGTTACTCCGGAACCAACGGAATGGACGCTTGGCGGTTATCCTCTTGACGCCGGAGACTTTGCTCCTTTTGTTCTCGATATAATAGTTCCGGAGGGAGTTACTCAGGAAGAAGTACTTTCATCTTACGATAAAAACTCTGAAAAGTTCGCAACTTTGGTTCCTGTTATCATTGATTTTTGAGGGGCAAGCCCTTATCATGGCGGGGCCCGTGCCCCGCTTTAATATGTGATGTGGAGGTGCCATATGTCTGGAAAGCTCACTGTAATTGTGGGACCAATGTATTCTGGCAAAACCACCGAACTCTTATCATTAATTGAGATCTATGCCTTGGGAAAAAAGAATTACCTTGTTTTTAAACCGGCAATAGATGTAAGATACTCAGAAGAACATATCGTTAGTCATACGGGCCTAAAAGCTCCTGCTACAAATGTTAAAGGTTCTGATGAACTCCATAAAATCTTCAAAAAACACGGAGAACCACTTGATGCTATTTTCATCGACGAGATTCATTTTTTCGATGAAAACATAATCAAGGTTATTGAGAAAATCATTTACTCCGGTGTCAATGTATTCTGTGTAGGACTTGATATGAGCTATAAGCACCGTCCTTTTAACACAACTGCTCAAATAATGGGAATAGCAGACGAAGTAATAAAAAAGAAAGCAGTATGTCACATATGCGGTGAATACAAAGCTGTAGTTTCTTATAGAAAGGTCGAAGAAACCGAAAGCGAGATAGACGTTGGTGGTATGGAAAAGTACATCGCTGTATGCCGTGATTGCTATAACAAACTGACGGGAAGATTCAAAGAGGATTGAATGTTATAGTTTATATACATATACTTTAAATCTTCATACTGAATTGGTAATTAATTAAGTATATCAACACATAAATAGCAATCATATGTTAACGAATATAGGTGATAATTGCTGAGATGTATATATAAGTGAGCAGGGATATCCATATGGGATAGACCGGAGGTGTTTTTGTGTTTGAAAATCTTCAGGAGAAGTTAACGAGGGCTTTTAAGTCTATAAGTGGCAAAGGAAGAATATCCGAAAAAAACATAAAAGACGCAGTTAGACAAGTTAAGCTTTCACTGCTCGAAGCAGATGTAAATTTCAAGGTCGTAAAGGAATTTATAAAAGACGTTCAGGAAAAAGCTTTAGGCGAAGATGTTCTGAGCAGTTTTACTCCAGACCAACAATTTATAAAAATTGTCAGAGATGAACTCATCAGAGTTCTTGGTGAAAAAAGCGTGCCCCTATCTTTATCTTCAAAGCCAGCTAAAATCATGATGGTAGGGCTTCAGGGAAGTGGAAAAACTACTACATCAGCTAAATTGGCTGCCAGATTCAAGAAAGAAGGAAAGAAGGTTCTTCTCGTTGCTGCCGATGTATATCGCCCCGCCGCAATTGACCAGTTGATCCAGCTTGGCAAACAAATTGATGTCCCGGTATTTGTAGGAGACAGGCAACATCCTCTAAAAATTGTTACTAAGGCTATGGAAGAAGCAATAAAGAATATTGTCGATGTGGTAATTTTCGATACTGCTGGACGACTTCATATCGATGAGAAGATGATGGACGAGTTGAAAAAGATCGCTGGGCAACTGGACCCTGATGAGATTCTCATGGTAGTTGATGCTATGACGGGTCAGGATGCTGTCAATTCTGCCAAATCTTTCAATGAAGCACTTGAATTGACGGGTTTTGTTGTTACAAAACTCGATGGAGATGCACGTGGAGGTGTCATACTTTCAATTAGACATGTAACAGGAAAACCAGTGAAATTCATAGGTATCTCCGAAAAAATCGACGGCCTGGAACCTTTTTATCCTGACCGTGTTGTTGGAAGAATACTTGGAATGGGTGATGTGCTGAGCCTCATTGATAAAATACAGCAAAACATCGATATGGAAAAGGCAAAAAAGCTGGAAGAGAAATTTGCCAAAAATAAATTCGACTTAGAAGATTTTCTTGAACAGTTACGTCAAATAAAGAAAATGGGATCTATCGGTGATTTGATGGAGATGATTCCTGGTGCACCCAAGGAAGTCGATCTTTCCTCAGGCGAAAAAAATCTCAAGCGTACAGAAGCGATAATAAGCTCAATGACTAAGGAAGAACGAAAGAATCCAAAGATGATAAATTACAGCAGAAAACTTCGTATAGCAAAAGGTAGCGGAACAAATCTTACAGAAGTGAATAGGGTATTAAAGTCCTATGATCAGATGAAATCCATGATGAAAGCGCTGAACTCAAAAAAATCAAAATTCTCCAAATTATTCAAGGGCTTACCATTTTAATTCAATAGATTTCAGGAGGTGTTTTTGAACATGGTCAAGATACGTTTGACAAGGATGGGAAGGAGAAACAGACCGTTTTACAGAATCGTTGTTGTAGATTCCAGAAAAAGAAGAGATGGAACTTATATCGATTCCCTTGGCTTTTACGATCCGCTTAAAGACCCAGCTGTTATGAATGTAAACGTTGAAAGAGCTGTGGAATGGATACTCAAAGGTGCTCAGCCAACAGATACTGCGAGATCGATTCTCTCAAAATTTGGTGTAATGAAAAAGGTCCATGAAATCAAGACCAATAAAGAAAAAGGAGAAGCGAACGAAGAATGAAAGAGCTTCTCGAGCACATTCTCAAAGGGATCGTGAAGGATCCTGATTCGCTTTTAGTAACAGAAAATGTCGATGAAAATGGTAATAAGGTCTTTGAAATCAGAGCTTCGGAAGAGGATATTGGTCAAATTATTGGAAAGGATGGAAGGACCATCAAATCCATCAACGTGCTGTTGAACGCTATTGCGGGTCCCGATAGGTCAAGTTTTACATTAAAGGTGATTAGATGATCACGGATATCAAGGAGTTGCTCTCTTCCATGATTCCCGTTGGCTATGTGGTTAAGCCTCATGGGTTACGAGGAGAAGTGAAATTCAAGTTGACTACAAACCTCGAAGATATTTTAGAGGTGGGTGAAAACGCCCTTCTCTTTGATGAGAAAAGCAAAAGGTATGTAGTCACAAGAATCACTGATTTTCGAAAAGCCGGTTCAGGTTATATACTTTCCTTTGAAGGCTTTGATAATGTTGGATTGGCTGAGCGCATAAGAGGATACCACCTCTACATCGCTAAGAGCAAGCTCCCACCTCTTGAGAAAGGCGAATTTTACTTTTATCAAGTTTTAGAAGCGCAGGTTTTTTCGCCTGAAGGCGAATATCTTGGAAAAGTTGAAGATATCATCGAAACGGGAGCAAATGACGTTTTTGTCGTCAAGCACCGACTTGAAAATCTGTCAGTCCGAGAAATTCTCATACCTGTAATTAAGGATTATATACTGGAACTTGACCTTGATAATAAGCGCGTTGTTGCAAAAATCCCCGATTTTGAGAAAGAGAACGAGTGATTACAATGAGAATAAAGGTATTAACGATATTCCCGGAAATGTTCTCAGTTTTAACTCAATATGGAGTTATTTCCAGAGCTATAAAAGAAAGAGTCATCGATTTTAAAGCTATCAACCTGAGGGATTTTACGTCCGACAGGCATCACACTACTGATGACTACCCTTATGGCGGTGGTAGCGGCCTGGTAATGAAAGTCGAGCCTTTTTTGAAAGCCTATGAGGAAATAATTGAAAACGAAGGAAAACCTCATGTGATAATGACTTCTCCTCAAGGGAAACTTTTCAATAATGAAAAGGCTTTGGAACTTTCAAAGAAGAAGTCTATTCTCTTTCTCTGTGGTCGATATGAGGGAATAGATGAAAGGGTAATGAATATAGTAGACGAAGAACTTTCCATAGGTGATTTCGTTTTAAGCGGAGGGGAACTGCCCTCTATGGTTATGATAGAGAGCATTCTCAGATTTGTTCCGGGAGTCATTGGCGATATGGAATCCGTTGAAAAAGACTCCTTTTTTAACGGTCTTTTGGATTATCCCCACTACACAAGGCCCAGGGAAATAAAGGGCATGAAAGTTCCCGATGTTTTATTAAACGGGAACCATGAAGAAATAGAGTTATTTCGCCGAATGGAAAGCTTAAAAAGAACGTTGTTGCGAAGACCTGACTTGTTTTTAAAGCACGAACTTGACAAAATGGACAAAAAAGCCCTTCTTCAGCTTTTTAGGGAGTTGATAGACAATGTTGAGTAATATATACGTTGCGCTAATTCACTACCCTGTTCTTGGTCGTGACGGGAAAATTGTATCCAGCGCCGTAACTAATCTAGATGTACACGATATTGCCAGGACTTGTAGAACCTATAATATAAAGGGATACTATGTGGTTTCCAATCTTCCCGCGCAAAGGGAAATCGTTGGCAACGTTCTTGAATATTGGCTAAAGGATTTTGGTAAAGAGTATAATCCCAGTAGAAGTGAGGCTCTTACCGTTGTAAAAACGGCTATGTACATTGAAAATGTTATAGAAGAAATTGAAGATGTGGAAGGAAAGACTCCAAACCTCATTTATACCTCTGCTAAAAATGGACCTGATCGAATTTCCTACTCTGGGATGTCAAAGATCATTAAAGAATCTGACAAACCACATCTGATACTTTTCGGGACAAGCTGGGGTCTCCCAAAGGAAGTACTTGTACTTTGTGATTACGTTCTTGAGCCAATAAGAGGAAGGGCAAGTTTCAACCACCTTTCGGTGAGAGCCGCGGTGGCTATAACACTGGACAGAATCATAGGAGAAGATATATAAGTTAGGAGGGATTGAGATGGATCAGTACATCAGGGCGATTGAAAGTGAATTTGTAAAAAAAGATCTTCCAGAAATAAGACCGGGTGACACCATCAGGGTCTACGTCAAAGTTAGAGAAGGGAATAAGGAAAGGACACAGGCTTTTGAAGGTGTAGTTATTAAAATCAGAGGCGGTGGAGTCAATAAAACCTTTACCGTTAGAAGAGTAGGGGCAGCAGGTATCGGTGTTGAAAGGATCTTTCCCTTTGCCAGTCCAGCAGTTGAAAAAATCACCGTCTTGAGAAAAGGTAAAGTAAGAAGAGCAAAGCTTTACTATATCAGAGACATCCGAGGAAAGATCAGAATAAAGCAAAGAAGGGACTGAGGCTTAATGGCCAGGGCCTCCAAAAAAGAATCCAGGGTTGTCCATGAACTAAAAGAGTGGGGGAAGGCCCTTGTTTATGCTCTCATCTTTGGAACAATAATAAGGCTCTTTATGTTTGAAACCATGATGGTTCCCACGGAATCGATGGTACCAACCATCGATCCGGGGGACCGTCTTTTTGTTGAAAAGGTAACCTATCAGTTCAAAGAGCCTGATTATGGAGACATAGTCGTGTTTTGGGCCCCCTTTGTAGACAAATCGGCATTAGAAATGTTAGGCCCTTTCGACAAATTCATGGATTTGTTTTCACCCAGAATCTTTAAGGGCCATGTGAAATACGTCAAAAGGCTCGTGGGAAAGCCGGGTGATACAATAGAGTTAAGAGTAGCTCCTGAATTTAAAAACATCGAGGATGAAATTCTTTCCATGCCTCATGATGATCAGCCTCATTACCAGCTCTATGTAAACGGTGAGCTTCTTCCGGAATTAGCGGACAGAAGATATTCCCGAGAAGCCATATTTGCAGATAAGGATTTTTACCTTGGTTTGGCACATCCTGATGAAGTTTATTCTATCTACAACGAATTCTTCAGATATTATCAGCGCTATTTGGATTATGCTAGCTATTACGATAGTGTTCTCGCCCCTCTTGAGCTGAGAAAATACATCTGGCAGGATCCAAGTACAAAAACCATAAAAATCACTATTCCTGAAGGATTTTATTTCTTTATGGGTGATAACACCGGAAATAGCTTTGACAGCAGGTTTTTCGGATTCGTTCCACGGAAAAACATAGTTGGAGAACCAATGCTCAGAATTTGGGAGTTATCAAGATTTGGGCCATTAAAAGGAAAAGAATAACCGGGGTAATACCCCGGTTTTTTGGCGGAGGCGGTGGGACTCGAACCCACACGGGGCCTTCACCCCACCGGTTTTCAAGACCGGCTCCTTAGCCAATTAGGATACGCCTCCACAAATCAATTATAACCCGAACAATGGAGGGTTTCAAGAGGTTATGGAAAAGAGAAAAGCTTTTTTAAGAGATGTTCAGAATGAAAAAGACGAAAGAAATGTCCCGATTGATATGGTTGGTATAAGAGGGTTGAAATATCCCATTGTGGTTCTCGATAGAGCAAAGGGCAGACAAAATACTGTTGGCACTTTTGATCTCTTTGTGGATTTACCGCGTGATTTCAGGGGTACTCACATGTCCCGCTTTGTGGAAGTACTAGACAGACACAATAACCGTATAACCCCCCGAAACATGGAAAGCATTTTGAGCGATATGCGAGCTTTCTTAAAAGCTGATGTTGCTCATATAAATGTTTTCTTCCCATACTTCTTGAGGAAAAATGCCCCTGTGAGCGGCATCTCCAGTTATAGCTCTTTTGAATGTGGTTTCATAGCCCGTCTGAATTCTGGTTTTGATTTCATACTCGAAGTTAATGTCCCTGTTATGACTGTATGCCCTTGTTCTAAAGAAATAAGCGAAAGGGGCGCTCATAATCAGAGGGCAAATGCGAAGGTTAGAATAAGAATGAAATCACTTGTTTGGATTGAGGAGATTATAGAAGTGGCAGAAACCTCTGCTAGTGCTCCCATCTTCAGCCTACTGAAAAGAGAAGATGAAAAGTATATCACTGAACTCTCATACGATAATCCCCGGTTTGTCGAAGATCTATCGCGTGAAATTGTGCTACATCTTGAAAAAGATCGGAGAATAACCTGGTACAGGGTTGAAGTAGCAAGCCAGGAATCAATTCACAACCACGAGGCCTATGCTTGTATTGAGAAGAGGGAATTATGAGCGCATTTTTTACTGAGGAGAAACGCGAAAAAATCGAAAGTTATTTAAGGCTTCTCGTTTCTTCAAAACACAACCTCACTGCCATCAAAAACCTGGATGAGGCTTACCAAAAGCACTTTCTTGATGTTTTTCTTCCCCTTAAGGAATTCAGTTTAAAAGGGAATTTCATAGATATCGGTACAGGCGGTGGGGTACCTGGTATAATTTGCGCAATTCTTTTTCCTGAAAGTAAATGGACATTGCTTGATTCCATCAGAAAGAAGGTACAAGAAATTGATAACTTCATCTATAAATTGGGCCTAAAAAACGTTCGGGTAATTTGCCAAAGAGCCGAAGAATACGCAAAGCTGGACAGAGAAAAGTACTGCGGTGCTTTTATGAGAGCCGTAGCCCGGCCCGATGTTTGTCTCGAATACGCCGCTCCCCTGATTAAAACAGGCGGAAAAATATATCTATACAGAGGACCTAACTGGAAAAAAGAAAAAGATTTTGCGGAAAGAGCTGCCTCCCTCCTTGGTCTTCGTATAGATAGAGTAATAGAATACCAAATCACAGAAAATATAAAAAGAAACCTTGTTATTTACAAAAAGCTCATTGCTACATCTTTAAAATACCCAAGAAAAACTGGTAGCGCCACAAAAAAGCCACTTGGGGGGAAGTAGATGAAGGTTTTTTTTGATGCTTCTTTCAAGGGAGTAACAAATATGGCTATCGATATGGCTCTTAGCGACTGGGTTGCCACCTGTGAAAAGGAAACCCTTGTTTTGCGATTTTACCGCTGGAACCCACCTTGCCTCTCACTTGGAAGAAATCAGGATGTTAGAGCAGTAAATACTGATTACCTGAATAAGATGAGATTTGATCTTGTTAGAAGACCAACAGGCGGGATGGCAGTTCTCCACTGGAAAGAGCTGACTTATAGTTTCATTGCAAAAAGCAGCGATAAGCGCCTTCCAAGAAATGTCGTTGCCTCTTATATGAAAATATCCACAGCTTTGAAAAGAGGACTCACCAATATGGGATATCCCGTGGAAATAAATGAAAAAAAGGCGACCAAAATTTCCGACGTTTGTTTTCAGGTTCCTTCGGTTAATGAGTTGGTTATTTCAGGAAAAAAGCTTGTTGGAAGTGCCCAGACGCGAAAAAAAGGTGTGATATTGCAACATGGCTCTATTCTTATAAAAGCCATGTCACAAGAATATCTTTCTTGCTTTCGCAATCTATCAAAAGACACAAGGCAACTCGAAAGCATCAAAAATAGTATGATAGGTTTAGAGGATTATTCAAAGAAAAGTGTAGATGTTCAAAAGCTCGCTGAAAATTTGGCGATTGCTTTTTCCGAGGTTTTTGAAGAAGCGCTTGAGAACACGCAATATAGCAAACTTGGTTCTGAATTCCATGAAATGCTCAACAGATACGAAAGGATGTTTAACTCTTATGAATGGAACTACAAAAGGGAAGCTCTGGATAGTTTCAACACCAATAGGAAATCTTGAAGACATAACCGTACGAGCACTCAGGATATTGAAGGAGGTCCCATTTATTCTTGCAGAAGATACCAGAAGGACTTCAAACCTTCTGAAAAAACTTGGAATAGAAAACAAAAAGCTAATTTCTTTCAATGTTCAAAATCAAAATCGCCGTTTACATCAGGTTTTATCACTTCTAAACACTGGAAACGATATGGCGTTGGTAAGTGATGCCGGGACTCCCGTTATTTCAGACCCCGGAAACAAATTGATTTTAGAATGCCAGAAGTTAAAAATCGATATCGATATAGCCCCGGGGCCCAGCGCTGTAACTTCGGCGGTTGCCCTTAGTGGTTTTCCGGGTACACATTTCGTTTTTCTTGGCTTCTTGCCTAGAGGGAAAAACAGAAGGAGACTTTTCAGAAAAATCTCAAAAGGCCTTTATGGTGAAGCGCTTATAGTTTTTTTCGAATCTGCACTGCGTCTAAAGGAATCGCTGAGAGAATGGTTAGAAATCGTCGAAGATAGGGAGTGCTTCATTGCTCGCGAATTGACAAAACTACATCAAGAATTGATCCGCGGTTACATAAGCGAGATTCTGGAAAGTTTTCCGGAACAATTGAAGGGTGAAATAACCGTGGTGGTTTCGGGGAATGCTTCAAAAAGTGCGGAGATACGATAGAGAATGCTTACAATTTACGTTTTTTCCAGGAAAAGATGCCTAAAGGAGGAAGAATATGGTCCAGGTTTTTAGAAATTTCCTGGCATTGACTCCAGCGATAATTGTGGCCATATATTTTCACGAAATGGCACATGCCAGCTTGTTTAAGAAAACAACAAAAACAAGGAGAAACTTTTCCTTTGTAGGCTGTGTGGATCCTCTGGGGCTCTTAATGTACTACATGTTTCAATTTGGCTGGTCAAGACCTTTCCCGATCAATTACTGGAAACTCAAGAAAAACGGACTGCCCGTAACAATTCTCACAATATTTAGCGGACCTGCAATGAACCTGATTATTGGAGTAACTGCGGCGTTATTTTTCAAATACACGGGATTATTCAGATACTCTACTCTCCTTGCCAGGGAATCTTATGGGCAAAATTACCTGCTTTCATATTTTTCCGATGTGTTGTATTGGATCATGGTGGTAAATTTAAAGACTTCTCTTTTCAATTTATTGCCTTTTCCGCCTTTAGATGGGGCAAGGCTTATAGAAATAACTGCTCCAGACAATCAAGTGGACTGGCTGGCAAAGTTCGAAGTTTACGGGTTGCTTTCACTTGTTGTTCTTTCGATTTTGGGTATAATCCAATTAATAATGTGGCCTGTAAGCAGGCTGGTTGAGTTCATAACCGGTCTCATAATTTGACTTTATGCTGTTTTTGATGTTTTGCCTGCATGTAATGAACACCTACACGTACTCCAAACCAGAAAAAAGCCGTAGCAAAAAGTAAAAGGAGTATCACCGGTGAAAGGTACCACGGGTAAGCATAAATGGCTTTTTCACGGATATTTCCACCTATATCTTCAACTTTAACCATGACTTTTCTCCGTGTAATAGAGAAAGGTATATCGATTAACGCTTCTTTTTCGCCAGATAGCTCAAGTTCTTGATCATTAATGTACAACCTTTTGAGCCCAAAATCGTCCTTGAAAAGTACCTTTCGCGTTATAAAAAGTCCGGCCTTTGTTTGTACTTCTGCTGGTTTAACATCATAAATAACAGTCACCTCTTTTTCAGCGCTGTTGCCTGCTTTATCAAAGGCTTCAATCTTTATTAGTTTTGTTGCACCTGGTTCGAGAGTAACGGAATAGTTGTATTTGCCCTCTGTCTCCGTGGCGATTTTTCCATTCACGTTAACCCTTGACAACCCATAGTCATCATGTACTTCAAAGTTGAAGTTAACATTTTTCTCTTTGGTGACAAATTTATCCGGCAAGATTATCTTCGGAGGAATTATGTCCCGAACGATATCAATAGATTTCATGGCAACGTTCCCTGCTACATCTTCAATTTCTATTTCTATCTCATTTTCCCTTTCATTCAGGAGGATAACAGGGAAGACATTTGTTGAAGGTAAATATTCTTTGCCATTTATTCTCAACCCTGCCACCTCTGTGTTATCTTTTGCGCCTATATGAAGCAACACCTCATCATTACGCGTTATTTGAGGGTATTGTATCTGTAGGATTTCAGGAGGAGTAAAATCTCCTATAACTACCAATTCGTTTATCGTAACATTTCCAGCCAGGTCTTCAACTTTTAACCTGATAGTATTACTTCCACTGCTGATAGAAACTGGAAAGTCGAATTCATATTCTTCTTTTCCATCTAAAAATAAAACTTTATCTCCAAGTTTAATGCTTTGCATGCCGACATTGTCTGAAACCTTACCCGATAGCGTAATCATTTCGGAAGATGTGTATTTGGGTGCATTGGATATGGATAGCAGTGGAGGGGAATCATCAAGATAAATAGAATATGGTGTCGGCTGGAAAATCCTTCCAAATACATCTTTATAGCTTATGTTGATTTTGTTATACCCTTCTTTGAGTGTAATAGGTATTGATAGATGTGGAGAACTCATCTTTACAGTCCTGTTCCCAACACTTATGGAATCAAGAAGTATGCCACCCTGATATTCGAACTCGAGATTGTAGTTCTTCTCGTTGGTGAGAGGCGGAATGTTCATGGACAATTTTGGTGCAGGTGGCTTTGAAAATACAGTTATTCCAGAAACCAAATTGTGGTCATTATGAGAAGAGACAACATACAACCAACTCCCACTATCAAGGCGGTCGGAATCAAAAAAAACTTTTCCCGGTGAGTATTCTACGCTCTCTGAAAAGGCTTGTTCCTTTCCCGAACCTATTTTTTTGAAATTAAGCGCTATCTGATCTGTGACCAATTCACCTGCAATATCAAAAGAAATCTCCACTCCACCATCCACCACGGGGTTTCTACTGAGGAACCATCTTACATTCCATGGTGGAACTAAAATTTGAAAGGCTTCCTTTTCGCCATTGCTAAAACCTATGGTTATTTCACTCTCTTTAAACTTACCAAGCCCCTGAAATTTCATGAGCGTGGCATTAGAAATTTCCGTCAATAATTCCTGCAGCATTTCTGGTAGAATTTGCTTTTGAACCGTGTAGAATCCTCCAAACCTGATGCTCTGCAAAATTTTTATTGGCGCACTATTATCTTCCCAATTTCCCAAAAATAAAGGAATAACACCGCTTTCAATTAGAAGCCCAGCCGCTTCTTGATATGACAGTTTGCTGCCGTTATCTTTTCCATCACTGAGAACTATTAGAAACCTCACATCGCCTTTTTCCTTCATACTTGTCCCAACAAAGCCGACTCCGTCCGTTAGACGTTGCACCTCCGATATGCCATGCTGAGCTTCCGGTGAAAGGTTTTTTTTAAAAAAATCCAG
>QNAR01000026.1 GCA_003643975.1 Thermotogae bacterium
ATAAACTGCGCTTTCTCGGTAAAAGCCGGCATGAAGAAAAAAAACATTGCTTTGTCCACAGTTCCACCGGTGGTTTCACCTGCCCCGGAATTCAAAATGAATTTCATCTATGCTTTGACCGTCCGCGAACTCTTCAAGGATTACAAATTCAGAGCACAGATGAACACCCGTTACATAGAATCCGATCTTTTTGACGCCACACGTATACATGTTCTCGATACATTGATTTCGAGGTTGACGAAAGCCGACCTTCAGTCCACAATCACACCTGATGAGGGAAGGAATGTTCCCTGGCACATAAACTCCATAAGGGGCGTGGAAACAGCCAAGCATACTTTGCTTGCCCTTGATGGGATTAAGGACCTGTTGAAGGTCAACGAAGAAGTAGTTCGCCCGAAAATAAGAGAGTTGAAGATGCGTGCCATACTGTTCATGGAAGAAATGCTGGAGATCGGTGGCTATTTCGAAGCTACAGAAAGGGGATTTTTCGTTGATAACGGTTATTACCCCGAACGGATGGGTGATGGAATCGCCAGACCTAAAGATGGCGGTATCGGTGCTGGAAGCGTTGTAGCGAGGGATCCAGACTATTTTGCACCTGTTTGTGAACATTTTGGCTACAACAACCTGCCGGAAAACCTCGAAAAACCCTGTGACCTCATAGGTGGCTGTACTTTCCACAACCCTGAGAAGATACAGTTCATAGATGAACTCGATGAAAGGGACAACGTTTATTTGAGGATGGAAAAAGTCATTGAAGAACGTGAAGAAGGGCTTCTCGCACCCGAGGTTGAATGGTGGCAGGATGGTTGGGTACAGCTCGATATAACCATACCCGACGACGAACCACATGCTGAAGCGGCGGCAATAGCCATTGCCAAGAAACTTGGGCTTTTGGAACCAACGGTGATAAGCAAGACCACACTTCATCCAAGTGAAGGTACCTATGTGGAACTCAAGGCGAAGATCCCATTCAAAGTAAAACGCGATGAACTGATACTGCCTGAGAAGCCTAAAACATTACCCGAAGAGGAAATAAGCGAATTCGTTTCAAAACATCCCATGAAGGTAGTAGCAGGTACAGCCGGCAACGATGAACATTCTGTGGGAATTAGGGAAATTCTGGATATCAAACACGGCGGCATAGAAAAGTTTGGTATAAAATACACCTATCTGGGTACAAGCATTCCACCTGAAAAATTCATAGATGCCGCTATTGAAACCGGAGCTGATGCTATATTGGTTTCCACGATAATAACCCACAATGATGTTCACGTTGAAAACATGAAAAAGATTCACGAGCTGGCTATTGAAAAAGGGATCAGAGATAGAATTATCTTGATTGCAGGAGGAACCCAGATAAACAATGATTTAGCCGTAAGTTGCGGAATGGACGCCGGTTTTGGGCGTGGGACCAAGGGCATCCACGTTGCGAGTTTTCTCGTAAAGAAAAAGAGAGAAATGTTGAAATAAAAGTTGTAAACTATAGGGAGTGGCAAAGCCACTCCCTTTTCTTTATAATCATATAGACGAATAATGGAGGAATAGTTTTGACAATCGAAGAACGGATAAATTCTGTGATTTCAGAGATCAAATCCACTAGCGAAAAAATGACAGTGGCTTTTTCTGGAGGCAAGGACAGCACCTTAGTTGCGGTTCTTGCGAGAGAAGCGTTAGGGAAGGAGAAGGTTAAACTTCTCAATGTTTGTTTTGGCCCGTATAGTTACAGCCGGGGACTTGAGATCGTCATTGGGCTTGCGGAGAAATTGGGACTTGATCTGGAATTCACCGCCGGTTATGAAGAACAGGAAAAAATATGGAAAGCTGGCCCTTCCTGTAATAGGTGTACTAAATTTGCCAAGTTCAACGCGGTACTGAAATCAACCACTTCCATTATTGCCACAGGAGCGAATCTTTCTGACACCTGGGGACAAACTGGAATTGCCCTAAAAGAGCGTTTGTATGCCCCTATAAGAGACTGGACAAAAAAGGAAATAGATGAAGCTCTGGAGTATTTTGGTATTGAAGTGCCGCGAATCGGGGAAGCTCCGAGCAGGGAAGGTTGCAAGTTAAAGCACCTGCTGAAGATGATGATAAATCCTTCTTATCATGGACAGGCAGTAGCGATATCAAATGAAATACTCATGGATCACCTTGCAGAATTTTCCCATAAGATGGCAAATGTGAAGATAATAGGGCCTTTATCCAGAAACATCGCTTTGGTGAATGTATCCCCGGAACCCCCTGAAGCGAAAAAAAATTCTATTACCAAAGCTCTGAAAAAAACTGGTATCATTGAAACTGTGCACTGGGTTGATGCGCCCATAAAGCTCGTCATCTCTGCAAACCCGGGTATTTTCAACAACGAAGCTTCGAAGGGTTGGATACTCAAGGGAAGGTTACAACCGGAATTTGCAGCTCCTATAAGTGCTGAGTGGATAAAATCGAGGAACAGGAGACTTGCAACCTTTCAGGTAGTGGATTATGTTTTGGAGGTGAATAGATGATAAAGCTCATAATCATAGATCTGGACGGTACTCTGCTAAACGTGAATAAAGAAATAAGCGCTGAGAACCTGGAAAGTTTGAAAAAAGCCATAGAATCTGGCATTGCCGTAACGATTTCCACCGGCCGGAGTTACATCTCTGCCAGAGATTACATTGAACATCTGGGACTTGAAGTCCCTGTTTCCTTTCAAAACGGTGCCCTGGTCTTAAAACCGCAATCAGGAAAGCTTGAGGTACTCAGGGCAGTGCTCCTATCAGCCAATCACGCGAGGGAAATAGTGGAGAAAGCCCGGGAAGAAAATGTGCCTTACATCGTTTTCAGAGATTTTTTCGAATCCCCCGATATGTACATGGAGTTTATACCTGATTCGCCATATAAAAGTTACTACGAGCACAACAGCTTCAGGATAAAGACTGTCGAAAACCCCCTCTACCATATCAAAAGCGAGGGCATCCCGGAAGTGGCCCTTGAAGGTCCGGAAGATAAGATAATAAAAGTTATCGGAAGGCTCGACTTTAATGGCAGCGTTTCTATAATAAAGAACAACAGGCTCGGTGAACACGCTTTTTACGAATTCTTTGGCCCGGATGTAAGGAAGGCAAGCAGCCTTGACTTTCTCATGAACCATTTCGGAGCTAACTCAGAAGAGGTTGCTTATATCGGGGATAATTTCAACGACATCGATGTCATGAAAAAAGTGAAACTACCGATTGCGATGTTTAACGCTCCCGATGAAGTTAAAAAGCATGCGAAATACGTAACCGAAAGGGACAATGACTCTCATGGTGTCGCAGAGGCGGTTATGAAAATCCTGAAAGGGGAGATTGGATGATCGGGGTTCTGTCTTCGGCATTGCTTACCGCCCTTTCTATGCCGGGCATGTTTTGGGGAGGCTTGATCTGGATCGCTCTAATTCCCCTACTGTTAGACTTACAAAAAGGAGGGCTGTGGAAGGGTACGCTCAAGGCATTTTTCTTTGCCTATGCTTATCTGATGATCTGCCATTACTGGGTATTACCGGTTCTTTCGATTAATGTCCCCGAAGTGTTGAGTTCCTTCCCTCCTTTTGTAGGAGTGCTAAGTTTCTTTTTGATGGGTGTCCTGATGGCATTTTCCTTTCTTGGTTTCGGTTTTTTGTATAAACTCTATGCACATAAATTTTCGGAATCTTTAGTCTTGAGTTCATTGTTCACCGCTTCCCTGTTCACGCTTTTTGATTGGCTAAGGTCCCTTGGACAACTCGGTTTCACAGGTGGCAGCCTTGCTGATGCTTTCACGAATCAAAAAGGCTTGCTGCAACTGTCTTCTTTTGGAGGTCCTTATCTTCTTGTATTTCTGGTAGTTTTTGTCAATGCCATGCTGGCATATGCAATAAAACACTGGCGAAAGTACAAGGCCCTTTTTATATTCACGACACTCTCAATGATTTTTGCGTTGAACATGTTAATAGAGAATTTTTTGCCGGTACCTCTGGACAATCCCCTATACGACAAAAATATCGCAGCTATCCAAACGAATATTCCGCAATCGCTAAAATATAACGAATCCCCCCAGGAAGTATACAAAATAATTGAAAAGACTCTTGAGAAAGTCCCGGAGGGTAGCTTTGTGGTTCTTCCAGAAGCCAGCTTTCTTTACGATATTCGAAAGAGCTTCATCGGTAGTAAGCTGCATGAACTATCAAAAGAGAGGAATCTAACCTTGTTGATCGGGTTCCCGACCGCTGAAGATGGCGAGAAATACAATCAATTGCGCTTGCTTGGACCAGATGGTTTTTCAGAAGAGTTTTACGCGAAGATGAAGCCGACCCCTTTTGCCGAGTTTTTGCCTTATCCAAAGTTATTCGGGTTGTTCAAATTCATGAGATTCCTGGATTTCTTTTCTCCGGGAGAAACACCTACTGTTTTTGAAGTTGGTGATCAGCGGATTGGGGCTCAAATCTGCTTTGATTCCTATTATACAGAGGTTACCCGTGATTTGGTCAACGCAGGAAGCTATGTGATTCTCATATCCACAAATGATGGCTGGTTTAGTTTCCGGACGGGACTTGTGCAACACCTTTCGAAGGCAGTTCTTCGGGCTGTCGAAAACCGGCGCTATGTGATCCAGGTTTCAAACACGGGTATATCTGCTGTCGTTGATCCCTACGGTAGGGTGCTAAAAAGATTGCCCATCGCATCTGAGTGGCAGGCAGACTATGTTATTGGCGATTTTCACTATCTGCCTAGAGCGGACAGAAGCTTTTACACTGAACATGGCGATTGGTTTGTATATGTGTTGATTGCTATTGCTTTTCTCATGATAGTCGGAGGATTGTTCTTATAAAAATCCACCAGTATATGGCCTGGCAAAATATGTATGACAGTCGGTGTTTCATGAGATTAGAGGTTAAGGACGTTATTTTTGAAGCTTTCAAGGAGTTCGCCATTGCCGTTTGAAGCCAGAATGTTTGGCGTGAATAGCTCAAAGGGCTCATCCAGACAGCTCTCTACATAGCCACCAGCTTCTTCCACAATGAGTTTTCCAGCAGATACATCCCAGGGCTGCAGCGATTCTTCCCAGTAAATGTCGCTTCTTCCACATGCTACATAACAGAGATCCAGACAGGCGCTTCCCACTATTCTCAGTGCCCTGCATTTTGCAACAGCTCGTTTAATTCTTTGTGTTACTCGTTCAAAGGCAATACTGGATGAATATTGTAGCCCCGTATGAACCGAGGCCCTTTCAAGTTCAGAAACATCGCTTACGTGTATCCTCTCGCCGTTCAGAAAAGCTCCTTTATTATGTATGGCAGTAAACAACTCGTTTTTTGAAGGATCGTAAACTACGCCAAGAACGATTTCCCCCCTTGAATGAAGAGCCACTTGAGTGGCAAAATGTGGGTTTTTTCTGGAAAAATTCGTTGTACCATCAACGGGATCCACTATCCAGAATTCCTCTCCCCGGGTTTTTTCCATCTCCTCACCAAAATACCCTGTTCCAGGAACCAGGGAGGTGAGAAAATCTCTCAGTTCTCTTTCTATTGAAATGTCCACATTCGTTACAATGTCCCTAAAGCCTGATTTCTCTCTTATGTGAATCTGGCGGGTACTATCCAGTTCCCGCCAGATTTCTCTGAGTTTATTTGAAATACTATTCAATAAGCTTTCATTACTGCTCACGTAGGTTCACCCCGGTATTCTTCAGGGACCTTATGATGTTTTCAATAGCACTGGAAACTTTTTCATCGGTAAGGGTGTTTTCAGAAGATTCAAAAGTAAGGGTTACGGTGATGCTCCTGTAACCTTCGGGAATACCTTTGCCTTTGTAGATGTCTATTACCTTTACGGAGGTTAAGTATTTCCCTGCATATTCCGTGATGGTTTTCTCTACTTCTGAAAAGTTCAAGTGATGAGGAACCAGTAACGAAAGATCCCTGAAAACTCTCGGAAAAGGCGAAATTATCGTTTCCTTAACCACGGTTTTCTTTAGCTCAATGAGTTTATCAACGTTCAATTCAGCGATGAAAAGTTCCTGACCTTTAACTTCAAAAACCCTATCAGCGATTTCTGCATTGAAAATGCCAAAGTAGCCTACTTTTTCGCCATTAATGATTACGTCAGCAGCAGCGCGTTTTTCCAGCCAGTCTTCAGATGCTGGCTCGAAGCTATATTTAACACCATAAAGCTGGAGTATGCTTTCAATGGTTCCTTTAAAAGTATAAGGACTCAGGGTTCTTTTATCCGTGTAATCTTCCGCATTTTCTTTGCCCATTGCGAGCAATGCGACTGACAGATGTTCATTTACCTTGTCAGTATTTTGAAAAACATTTCCTATTTCGAAGATTTTCAGGTCCTTGTTTTGCCGGCGGAAGTTGTAAGATGCTGTCTCCAGCAATCCAAAGATCATGGAAGGCCTCATAGCAGAAAAATCTAAAGACAAGGGATTTTGTAGCATCGGTGGATCAAAATCCCCGGAGACTTTCTTTATCTTTTCTGGATTCAAAAAGCTGTAGTTTATTACTTCGTTGTATCCAGAAGCAGTTAGAATTCTCTTTAATTTCCTGATTTCTTTTATCTCAACGGGGATGCTTTCCTGGCTTGGTAAAATGCGGGGAAGCACGGAAGGGACTTTTTCATATCCATAGATGCGTCCAACTTCTTCTACAAGATCTATCTCCTGAGTTATGTCGTAACGGTACGCCGGGACTTCTACTTCCCAGCCGTCGCCAGCCTCTTCAAGTTCGAACCCAAGATGGCTCAATATGCTTTCAATATCTTCAATAGGAACGACCGTACCCAAAACCTTGTCCACAAACCATTTCCTGAGATGCAGTTTTATCTTCTCAGATGGTGTGCCGGCATCTGTTATCCTGCTGGAAACAGTAGCGCCCGAAAACTCTGAAATCAGTGATGCCAGCCTTTTTATTACGTAAAATGAATCAGAAGGGTCAACACCGCGCTCAAACCTGTAAGAGCTATCCGTACTTATTCCAAGCCGCCTCGCGGTCTTTCTTATCGTTACCGGGTCAAAGACCGCTACTTCCAAAAGCACCCTCCTGGTATTCGGTGAAATGCCTGATTTCATACCGCCCATTATTCCCGCTAAAGCAAGGGGCTCCTCCCCATTGGTGATAAGGAGGTCGCTTTCGATCAATTCCACTTCCTTGCCATCGAGAAGGGTTAATTTTTCACCGCTTTTTGCTTTGCGCACTATAATTCTGTTACCTCCGATAAGATCAGCATCAAATGCATGTATTGGATGACCGGTTTCCAGCATCACGTAGTTTGTTATATCGACGACATTGTTTATAGGCCGTAATCCTGCCGCAACCAGACGCCTTTTCATCCAGAGGGGGGATTCTTTTATGGTTACATTGTCCATTAGCAATGCAGTGTAACGCTTACAACCTTCTTCTATGCTTATGTCTATCTTTTCTTTTTGATTTTCTTCAATTTCAGCTAATGGATATTCAATCTCTTTACGGTAAATGGCTTTGAGCTCGCGTGCGATACCGAACATAGAAAGACAATCGCCTCTATTTGCGGTTAACTCCACTTCGATTACAGCGGAATCCAGTTTCAACGTCTCTCGTATGTCTTTTCCGGTTTCCACCGGGTGGTCAAACCTGAAAACCGTCTCGGACTTTTCTTCGAGCCTCAATTCTTCAAGAGAAATGAACATACCCTCAGAGTTAATGCCCCTGAATTTTCTGTCTTTTATCTCGAGGTTCCATAGCTTTCCCCCGGATAGAATCACCGCTATATATTCACCGGCTTTTACCGTTTTGTCAGCGGTTACTATTTGATAGAGCTTTTCTCCGACACTAACTTTTGTAACTACTAAATTGTCGGCATCAGGATGTTCTTCTACCGATTCTATCCGACCGGTAAAAGCGCCCTCAATATAGTTCCACGGGAATTCAACGCTTTCTACCTCTGTTCCACTTAACGATAATGCATTTGCGAGTTCAAGGGCGTTTTTATCAGTGAGGTCTATGTAATCATTCAGCCATTCTACGGGAATTCTCATATGTTCACCCCCATGAACTTCTTGAGAAATCTTTTGTCATTTCTCAGCAAATCACGGATATCGGCGATATCGTGTTTCAGCATCACAACTCTTTCTACTCCCATGCCAAGGGCGAACCCAGACCATTCTTCGGGGTCGTATCCTACACTTCTGAATACATTTGGATGAACTATACCCGAGCCGAGTATCTCTAACCAGCCAGTGCCGCCACAACTTCTACACCCTGCACCGCCGCATATACCACAGGAAACGTCAACTTCAAAACTCGGTTCTGTAAAAGGGAAGAAGCTTGGCCTTAACCTGATCTTTCTATCCTTTCCAAATATTCTCTTCACAAATGTTTCCAAAACTCCTTTCAAATGGCCCACTGATACATGTCTATCAACGTACAGCACTTCAAATTGATGAAACATGGGCAGATGAGTTGTATCTGGTGTATCTTTCCGATAACATTTTCCAGGAGCGAATATTGCCAGAGGAGGATTTCTCTTCTCCATTACCCTGATCTGTATAGGGGAGGTATGAGTCCTGAGAAGACGGTTTGAGTTGAAGTAAAAAGTGTCATGCATATCTCTTGCCGGATGCCATTCCGGTGTATTGAGAGCTTCAAAATTGTAATAGACTTCTTCAACTTCAGGGCCCGTAGCTATTTCAAAGCCCATGCTCAGCCAAAATTCCTGCACTTCTTCCATCACCTGTGTAACAATATGGTACGCTCCCATGTCTCTGATAGCACCGGGAAGCGTTATATCAAAACGGTTTTTTTGTTCCTTTTCTTCCCGCATTCGTCGTTCTATCTCGGAGCGTTTTTCAGCTATTTTCGATTCGAGTTGTTTTTTCAGGTTGTTTACCATCTGCCCAAAGGCTTTTTTTTCCTCCTGGGGAATTGTAGAGAGCTGTTTGAAAAGCCTGGTGACAACTCCCTGCTTACCCAGATATTTTGCCTTTATGTTTTGCAAGGCTGAAAGTTCCGATACCTTATCGATTTCTTCCAAGGCACTTTGCAAATCGATCAAGGGTTCTGCCATGAATTTCAACACCTCCGTTATAATTCCTTTTTGCAGTCAGGGCAAATTCCTGTGACTATTACCTCAACACTTTCCACATCATACCTGGAAAGGCTTTCCTTGAAGCGGGATAGTTCAATGAAATTGTCCTTCAAATCCAAAAGCCGCCCACATTTTTTGCAAAAAAAATGGGCATGGCAAGAAGTGTCCGGGTCGTAATGCTTTATGCCATCGATTCCAAAAATGCTCTTGATCAATCCTTCCTTTTCCAGTATATCCAGAATGTTGTAAATACTGGCAAAGGAAATAAATGTGCTGTATTTTCTTGCCTGTAAAAAGATATCTTCAGCTGAAGGATGTTCTTTGTTGTTTTCAAGCACTTTTAAGATAGCAATCCTCTGAGGAGTTATCCTGTATCCTTTGCTTTTAAGTAAATCGATCGCCTCTTTTACATGCATAAGCATTGACCTCCTGATATTTCTCGATTATACACCAATATTATTAAAAGCGAATAAAAAACCGCCCTGAGGGCGGCATGGTGAATTGTTTGTTTATTTTAACTTAAGCAAAGAATCGATTATATCTGATAATTCCAGGGTCTTTGGCCCAATCAATATCGCAATGACATTGCCCAACTTCCTCACTGCGTAAGACACAGGTGAATTCGAGCACATTTCATCGATGGTATTTATCAGATCTGTATTCTCGGCATCGGTCAAAAGGTAAAGAGCCAGTTTTCCGAAAGCTGTTGAATAAAAATACAGTGTATACGTGGTAGTTTGTCCATTGTAAGAAAAGTCCATGGCAACCCACTGGAAATGTTTTTTCAGATACTCTTTGGAAAGTTTAAGAGGGGCTCTAACTTTCTTTACTCCGAAAATATATCTTGAAAGCTCTTCGGAGCTGCTATCGGATAGCGCTGTATAATCCTGATAGCTTATTTCCATTGAATAGAAGGGATAACTCTTTCTCAGTTTCATCAATTTTAAATGCTCGTCGAAAGTAGCCTCATAAGTTGTGAAATCACTTCTTATGATGAACTTGTAGCCAATCGGCAGGTCGAGTGAAAGAAGTAAGTCATATTTCTTTGACAATACCAGATCGATGAATTGATCTTCAAGGTCTTTAAGGTCTATAGCTGGCTCAAAGGCAATGTTATTGATTATGACATATTCGCCAAAGGAACCACGCAACCACACATAGTTCTTGAAAGGGGTGTTTATCCTTATCAGTTTGTAAGAACCAATTTTGGTGACTCTTTCCACTCTAATCGAAGAACTTATCCCCGTTTCCCTTACTATTCTGGTGACTTCATAGGAGGAAGAAATGAGGTTGTTAACAACATCATCCAGAGAAAGGGCGTAAACAACGGCTGATATTCCAAAGAACACGATGACCAAAAGTTTTAGCTTCACTCGTTCCACGCTCCTGAATTAAAAGCTGGTGCTCAAAACAACTGCGTTGTTTTTTTCTTCCTTGTTTACAATAAAATCGATGGTTGTTTCCAGGTGCTTCTTCAGCTCATCGCCATTGGTGCTATTGGCCACAGAAGATTCGACGGAGGACATTTTGTTTGCCGATGAAAGGGCAGAACTGAGTTCCCCATTGGAAAGGAGGCTACTTCTAGCGGCGTCAAACTCACCATTGTTGAGCAGAAAAACGGGCTTTGGAGTTATCAAAATGGAGTTTTCCATGAAAAAGCCCAGACCCAATATTAAAATAACAAAAGAAGTTACAGTTGCCAGCGCAATACGATAAGGCAGTAACTTCTTTTGGCGTATTTTTGAGAGTGTCTTTAATTTTGTAGATTCACTGGGGCGATAGCTGGTTCTCTCCCTTAATATCTTCACGAACTTAGCGTACCTTCTGAGTTCAGCCTTTTCACTCTCGCTAAGCTTACGCTTTTTAATCACACTGTCAATGAGCGCGTCAAAGGAGTCCTTTTCGTATTCATGGTTAGACATCGTACTCAACCTCCTCAAGCAGCTCCCTCAATCTCTTTCTTGCATAGTGAAGTCTGCTTTTCACGGTTCCAACAGGTTTCTCGAGTATCTCTGCGATTTCATCATAACTCATTCCTTCTATATCCCTCAACTTGATAAGCAGGCGATCCTCTTCTGACAATTTTGCGACTATGTCCATCAGTTCTTCAAAACTCAACTCATCCATGACCTCTTTGAAAACATCGTTAGGTGCTGGTGGTTCGCTTATGCGTTGATCCTCACTTTCCTGAAAATCAACGAGCAAATGATTTTGTCTTTTTCTTTTGGCAATCGTGTCTTTGCATATGTTCACAGCAATCCTGTAAAGCCAGGTCGAAAGCTTTGATTTGCCTTTGAACTTTTTTATGTTTTTGAATACCTTGATGAAAGTTTCCTGTATGACATCATCTACATCATCCACCCCAAGATATGACTTGATAACACTTCCAAGGCGCTGAGCGTACCTGTCATACAACACTTCATAAGCCCAAAGCTGTTTTTTCTTCAACCCTTCGACCAGCTTTTTTTCGTCCACAAAACCACCCTAACGTTATTTTGACATATAAATGATTTTATTAGTTCAACGCAATTATACAACAGCTGAGTTTTGTTTTCTGCTAAAATAGTTTTAGAGGTATTTGCATTAATAGGAGGGAAAAGGGCATGGAAAATCTTAGCTTCAAAACAACTTCGGTATGGGAAAAGAGAGACATCAACACCATTGATTCCTATTCAAGGGGCTACCTGGACTATATTACAAAATCGCTTACTGAGCGTTTAGCGGTGGAAGAAACCGTGGAACTCCTGAAAAAAGCGGGCTTTAGACCACTGGAGTATTACGAGACGGCAAAAGAAAATATCAAAACCGGTGACAAGGTTTATCTTGTAAAATCCGGAAAAGCCCTGTTGGCTTTTAAAATAGCCGGCAACTTCAGAAAAGGCTTGAATATGGTCGCAGCCCATATCGATTCGCCAAGGCTTGACTTAAAGCCCAAACCGCTAAAGGAAAAATCCGGGCTCGCCTTTCTCAAGACACATTATTACGGCGGGATAAAGAAGTATCAATGGCTGAATATCCCCCTTGCACTCGTTGGAACAGTTGTGCTGGAAAACGGTGATAAAGTAAACATTAACATCGGTAATGCACCTGGAGATCCCGTTTTTGTGATAAGCGACTTGCTTCCTCATCTGGATAACCGAAAAGG
>QNAR01000027.1 GCA_003643975.1 Thermotogae bacterium
AATCTTTCTCTTCCTGGCTATCAAATCTGATCTGATGCTGTCACCGAGATAACCACCTGTTATACTCCCACCAACAGACAATAACTGACCATCAACAGAAACTATTCTGCCCCTATAAGAAGTGTTTTTGCGTATATCAATGGCATCATCCAAATTTCTCACGATAATCGCATTTCCAAAGAGATGTTCAGGGATGATCGAATATTTTTTATCAACTTTGACAGCCCTGGCGGCAAAGGCGATAAAACCAGGGTGTTTTTTTACCTTTGCGTCTTCATAAAAATTGCTTTGTAGCAAGTCAAGAGGCAGAAGCGTAGCTCGCCCGATTTTGTTCATTTTCAAAAAATCCACAACTCTTTTCGCTGTGCTCGAATCCTCCACAACGATATCTTGCATATGTCCACCAAGTAAAACTGAAATAGCCGTTTCAAAGGCTTCAGGTACATCAATAACATTTGCCACAACATCTACAAGGCTTTCAAAAGTCTCCTTACGGGTGAAAACTTCTCGAACGGCTCTTGAAAAGCCTTGATACTCCTCCTGCTGTCTTCTAAGTGTGGTTCTCTCAATCTGAACCTTTCTTAAATCGGCGCTAAGACGAGACGATTTTTCCTTGAGTTCTTCAAGCTCTGTCTCATAACTTCTAAGCTGCTCTTTCGTTGAGTTGATATTCTCTTCCAGTTCTTTCTGCTTTTCTGAGCTCTCTCGTCCTTGCAAAGCAAGTCCTTCTATTTCTTCTTTGAGGGCATTGTACCTTTCGTTTTTCGAATCGATCTGGGAGTGGATCAAATTCAACCTTCTTGTGGCGTCTTCACGGAAGCCTTCAAGTTTTTCAAGTTCAGCCTCAATCCTGTTGAGTCTTTTGATCAATGCTTCGTGCTTTTCTTGCTCTTTTAACCAATCTTTCTCTTTTTCACTGTATTTTCTTACTATTTCGTCTCGTTCCTGTTCGATCAGTTTCAACTGATTTTCTTTTTCCTCAATTTCTCTAAACATACTGTCACTGATCATTTTCAGTTCTTCTTTTCTCTTATCGAGTTTCTGAATTTCCTCTTTTAATGAATCTAACTTTGTGCTTACTTCAATGAGTTTGTTTTCTTTGTCACTGAGCCTGCGGGAGTACATTTCTTTGAGTTCAAGCAAATCGTTCTGGCGCTTTTTGTACTCTTCCAGCAATTGTGTAAAACCTTCGATTTCCTTGTCCATTTCGGAGAATTCTTGTCTTAAAGTATTCCAGCGAGACTCTTTCTCAATCAATTTCTTTTGAATTGCTTTGAGCTCTTCAGAAATCCTTTTGCTTTCCACTTCATGGGTTTCTAACGTCTCTCTTTCGATTCGCAGGATGTTTCCGTAATAGTGTTTTTTCAATCTCGCCAACGAATCGCGGTATTCCAGGTATTTCTCTGCACGCTTCGCCTTAAGATAAAGAGACTTTCTCTGCTTTCCGAGTTCAAAAAGAATGTCTTCAACTCTATCAAGATTCGCTTCCGTCTGGGCGAGTTTAGATAAAGCTTCTCTCTTCTTTTCCTTATAGATAGCCGTACCAGCGGCTTCCTCGAGCAAGCTTCTAAGTTCGTAAGGAGATGCTGTGATGACTTTATCCACCTGACCCTGCCCTACTATGGAATAAAGTTCTCTACCAACGCCCGTCCCCTTAAATAGTTCCTTTATATCTTTTAATCTCGCTGGTTTGTTGTTCAAGAGATAGTGTGAAAGACCCTCTCTTGAAACTTCCCTTCCAACGGTTATAGTCCCTTCCGCGTTTTCAAATACGAGCTTTACTTCAGCAGTATTGGAAGGAGGGCTTTTTTCAGAACCTGCAAAGATAACGTCTTCACGATTGTCCGCTCTGATGCTTTTCATAGACTGCTCGCCAAAGAGCCATCTTATCGCATCAACGATATTTGATTTGCCGCTGCCATTTGGGCCGACAATAGCGGTTATTCCGGAATCTACATTCATTTTTGTGGGAAAGGCAAAACTCTTAAACCCCCTGATATACAGAGCTTTCAGTTTCATCAGAACACCCCCGGACACACAACGGTCTTCTCACATAATTTGGAAACGTATCTATCTATATCAATAGTCGAAGAATTCTCTGAAAATTCCAGAGTTATTCCCAGTTTCTGAAGGTTCCTGATAACATATTTTTTGTAACCTGTAAAAAATTGCCTGTATTCTGGCCCGGCTGGCAAAATCAAATTTCGGGATTTTTTCTCATCGGCAATGAGCTTTGCTATTTCCAAAGCCACTTTGCTCTTAACCAGGTCACCAAAGGCTGGATGATAAGGCCCGCTAACCACTTCTTTAACCGTATCACCATAAAGGCACAATCCCATTCTATTTACCCGAACTCCTCTTGAAGTCAAAAGCGCATACATTTTCCAGGTTATTTCAAGTGCGTTTTCTAAACTCTGAGGCACATATTCTCCTCTGAGATACATTTCTTCTAAAGCCGTTCCTCTGAGCACTATCGTCGGATGAATACGACAAGTTAAGGCGCCGAGGTTAGCTACCTCAGTAGCGGAAATGAGATCTTTCGCCTCCGTATCTCCCGGAAGTCCGGTCATAAGATGTATTCCAAAGGGTATGGCATTATTTTTTAGCAGTTTCACGGCATTATAAACATCATCGAGATTGTGCGGCCTATGCGCTTTTTTGAGCACTTCATTATCAAAGGATTGAACACCCAGTTCGGTTAGAGAAACCGGATAATTTCTTATAATTGAAAGTTTTTCAGGCGTTATTTCTTCCGGAGAAGTGGAAAACCTGATTCCTTTCGCGTAACCCTCTCGAATGAATTGCATGGAGAGCTCTAAATAAGCAGTCATTATCTTCAGAGGCAGCCCGGTAAAGGTTCCACCATAAAAGGCAATGTCCACATTTTCCTTGTCTTTGAAATAACCGCGGTATTCAATTATAGTATTGCGCAGCTTCTCCAGTTCAGGAAATTTTGGAAGCCCCGTTGCCGCATATTCATTGCAAAATACACATCTTGTTTTGCAGCCTGCATGTGGTATAAATAATGGAATAATGTTCATATCATTATTATAACTCAAATTCCACTAATTGAAGAAAAAAGCTCCCTTTCGGGAGCCTGGCTCCAGCGGAGGGACTCGAACCCCCAACCATCCGGTTAACAGCCGGACGCTCTGCCGATTGAGCCACGCTGGAACGCACAACTATTTTAACCTGAAATCTGACAGTTTTCAAGGGGGGAACCGTTTTTTTCCACCTTTCTTGTTGCAACAAGGGAAGTCCCCATTCCATCGATATTACGCACCAGAACATCCCCAACATTTACAGGAGCTTCAACAGAAATGCTTTTAATTTTCTCCATTAGCTCAAAGATTCTGCTTTTTTCTATTGGCGCATCTGTTCTAACAGACACAAGTGGAACATCACCATGCAAAACCTTTACACTCGTTGTCAAGATCCTTTTCGGGCTGAAAAGCTCATCTATGGCATACTGTTTCCCGCGAGGGCAGCGGTTACCACTAATCTCATATTCACCGTTGGGTTTTGAAACAACCAATATTTTGCACCCAACAGGGCATACAGTACATGTTATGTGACCCTTCATTCTACCACCTCGATTCTCACAGGTTTTTTCAGCTCCTGTAATTTGTCACGATTAACCACAAAGTTAATCATTTCGCTGGGTACGCCATACTGAAATGGCTTTTCAATATTCAGCTCTTTTAATACTACCGTTCCTTTATCCATAGGCTTTCTCAACCTCAAATAAACCCTAAGGTGTTCTTCCGGGGTTATATAGGAAGGGACAAGAATCCCAACGTTCTTTCCTCTGATCAACGGGATACGTTTCGAGGTTCTTTTTTTATCTTGAACGGTTTGTGCGGCGTTTTGCCCGGCTATCCAACCTTCAGCTGCTACGTAATCTACCAGATCGAAAACTGCCACATTATTTCCCGCTGCGAATATTCCCGTTACACTTGTTTCGCATGTATTTGATACAGCAAATCCTTTATTGATAGCATCGATCTCGAGATTTTCACCCAGATCTTCTACCTGAGGTATCAGCCCTGCTGATAAGACAAGGGTATCTATGTCAAACCATTTTTGAGTTCCGTTGATAGGTTTGAAGTTATCATCAACTTCAGAAACCAAAACCCTTTCAAGACGCCTTCTACCTCTCACTTCAACAACAGTATGCGAAAGATACAGTGGAATATCATAATCCTCAAGGCATTGAACAACATTTCTCGTTAATCCCCCTGCGTAAGGAAGGCGTTCTACAACCCCAAGGACCTCCATACCTTCCAGTGTCAACCTTCTTGCCATGATCAGCCCGATATCTCCTGAGCCAAGTATAAGGGCTCTTTTTCCCGGCAACGTATTTTCTAAATTGACCATTCTTTGCGCGAGACCTGCTACATAAATACCCGCAGGCCTGTCACCGGGAATCTGCAAAGCGCCAAAGGGTCTTTCTCTTGCTCCTGTTGCAAGTACAATAGCCTTTGCCTGGATTGTGAAAACACCTTCAGGAGAGATAACCTCAACGTATTTGTTTTTTGTATCTATATGTCTAACATATGATTCACTGATAATTTTAACTGAGTGCTGGGCCATTTCATTTTGCAAGCGGTAAGCAAATTCCGGGCCAGTTAGTTCTTGCCGATAGAATTGCAAACCAAAACCGTGGTGAATACATTGATTTAGCACACCACCGGTTTTTTCCTCTCTTTCAAGCAGAGTGACCTCTACACCAGCTCGGGAAGCTGAAAGAGCGGCTGCCATTCCCGCAGCGCCCCCTCCAATAACGAGCACTCCTGTTTTCAGCTGCTGAATCATACTCTCACCTTCCCGTCAAATAGAACTGTTCCTTCTTCATTTACCCTGACTTCAGAAAGGGGGATATTCAACTCACGGGATAGTATCTTGGCTATCTTCCAGGTACAGAAGCCTCCCTGGCAACGTCCAAATCCCGCTCTTGTTCTGAATTTAATTCCATCAATGCTTCTGGCTCCTTTTCTTATGGCTTCGATTATTTCAGCCTCTGATACCTGGTTGCATTGGCATATGATTCTTCCATATTTTTCGTCGTCTTTTACCCTTGCGGCAATTTCTTTAAGATCACTTTCATTAACCCTGAAGCTCTTTAAAGTCCTAACCTGATCGGCTTTTTGCCTTCCAAGGTCGAGAGACATACGCTGTTCCAGGATTTCTTCTATGACATAACGGGCTATTGCGGGCGCTGCAGTTAAGCCCGGAGATCTTATGGCACCAACAGTTACAAAATTCTTCAGCGTATTGCTATTTTCTATGAAAAAATCTTTCTCCTGAGTTTCAGGCCTCAAGCCTGCAAAAGATTTTACAATCCAATTAGGCCTTGCTATGTTGGGAATTAGCTCATTTCCAGCTTCAATTACCTCTTTAATTCCTTCCAATGTTGTAGAAACGTCTTCAGGGGTAAAATCGGGCATGTTTTCAGAAGTCGGTCCAAGAACTACACCACCATCAACAGTTGGTACTACAAGCTTCCCTTTTCCCTTTTCGCTGGGAAGGGGGAAAATAACGCTGTTAACCATTGTAGACGCTTTATGATCGAGTAAAACATATTGCCCTTTTCTCAAATATACCTGAGGTGTGGAAACTCCAAAACTGTTGGCGACTTCATGATAATAAAGACCGGCAGCGTTTATTACAAGATCGGTTTCAATAATCCTTCCTGATTCAAGCTCTAAAGACCTCACGTTTCCTTTGCTAACTTCTCCACCAATTACTCCGTCTCCTCTGAGAAGCTCAGCACCTGCTTTTTCGGCCGCTTCAAGGGCTGCTAATGCGACTGTCCATGGTTCCGTTATTCCGGTATGAGTGCAATGAAGCGCATACTTGTACTCTTTCGAAAGGTGAGGTTCATGCTTTTCAAGAAAAGGCTTTTCAACAATTTCAATGCCATCAACACCATTTTTTTCGCCTCTTTTAAGTAACTCACTGAGCTTTTCCATCTCTTCAGGTGTATCACGGGCAACTACAAATGAACCGATCCTTTTTAAAGGGATTCCAAGGCTTTCAGCCAGCTTTTCATAAAGTTGATTCCCCTTATAACACAATTCTGCGCGGAGACTACCTGGCGGGTCGTCGTATCCCCCATGAACAATGGCGGAGTTGGCCTTAGTGACACCAAGGCCAAAATCATGCTTTTTTTCAATCACAACCAAATCAACGGCGTAACGTGAAAGTTCATACGCAAGAAGTGCTCCAACAATGCCACCACCAATTATAGTTATCTTCAATGTTATCCCTCCAATAAAAAAACCACGCCAAAATTGGCGTGGTTTTCTCTCAGCCTCTACCACTGAATATATATTACCACATGTATGTTAATATAACAAATAAGGAAAGTCTTATATCACGGAGGGATCAAATGTTAGAGAAAATTATTGCAGCATTGTGGGAAAGCTCAAGCTCTCCAGAGGAGATTCCTGTTGATACCGTTTTTCTTCTCTCAGGAAACATTCTGGATATTGGTAATACAGTGAATAAATTTATTTCAGCCGGGAAAAAGGTGTATGTGGATATTGACTTTATTGGTGGATTGAGTCCTGACCATTACGGTATAAACTATTTGAAATCCCTTGGAGTGACAGGGGTCATAACCGCGAAAATGCATACCTATAGGTTGGCGCATGAAACCGGGATTTCCGCTATCTTACGTTTTTTCGCTCTTGATTCCAGAGCGGTGGAAAAGGGAATTGAACAGATAATCAGGAACAAAATAAAAGCTGTTGAAATCCTTCCCGGCATAGCCGCCTGTAAAGTTGCGAAAAAACTGCGTAGTATCGCAAGCAACATAACGATAGTTGCAGCAGGACTTGTTGATAATGAAGATGAAGTGAAAAAGCTGCTTGAATGCGTCGATGCAATTTCAACCAGTAAAAAAGAATTATGGAATTATAGAAGATAAAAAAGGCGGAGCAAAAAGCTCCGCCCTTTTATTTGTGTTCTTACATTATCTTGCCACTTTGAACATCAAAGAATCTTGTTCCCTGATTGGTAGAGATCATCAAGAACTTTCCTTTTTCACCTGCAGTTATGCCAAGGATTCTTCCTGAGATTTTCACATCGCTGATAACTACTGGATTCATTGGATCATCTACGCTGATGATGGATAATCCCTTATCAGTAGCGGCGTATAACAGATCTTCGACGAGCACCATGTCCGTAGCCAGATAATAACCATCAACACTCTTCAATGTTTCAAGGTCATCAAGAGACACATACGCAATGCCACCACCAAATCCTGTGATGCCAATGTATGCAACGCCATTCGTAATCTTTACAGAATTTGCGATGCCTTTAACCTGATCTGCGAAATTCTCCGGTGTAACATCAACATAGCCGGTCCCATTCCACTGAAGAACGACCAAGCTGTAAAGAGTATCCGCTACAAGGATGTTGGTGGCATCTTCAGAAACCGCAAGGTCAGCAGTACTAACGATCTTGCCATCTCTATAAAGCTCTATCTTTCCACCTGGCAATCCGGTTTTCTGAATAGGTAACCTGTAAATGCTCTTTCCGAATCTGCTTGCACTCGCAACGTATAGATACTCGCCGTAGTTTTTCAGAGCTTCAGGACTGTTGAATCTGTCACCGTTAATCTCATTGATGATCAGCCCCAGTTTCACAGCTATTAACGTGCCATCTGTCTTGAAGGCATAAATTGTGTTTCTGAAAACGATGGGTTTCACACTATCACTTATATCGGAATCTACCAGCGTGTAAGTCTGAGCTTGGGTATCTTCTGTTATGATTGTGAGTTTCAAAGCCCCATTTTCAACATAAGCGACTTTGTCCAGGATGCCGATGGTTGTGAAGGAAGCTACCGCACTTTCTGAGAAACCACCTTTTCCATCGTATGAATCCACTTTCCAATAGTAGGTTTTGTTGCCATCCAATATTCCCTTAAGTTCAGCTGATGTCCTGGTGGTACTTGCAACTTTTGTCATGACTTCAGGCGTTTCACCAACATAAACAACATAGCTGAGCTCATCTCCGTCGGGATCTTCACCAGACCATTCAAGAACAGGCCTGAGTGAGGTTCCGGACTTTCCGGGTTTCGGATTAACAATGATAGCGTTTTTGGGATTAGCGTTTCCGGTGCTGAACGACCACACATCGGAATTTGCAACGCCTTCATGTTCATCTCTTACCTGAACTTTCCAGTAATAAGTGCTGTTGCCTTTATAAGAGCTGAACACATATGATGTGCTTGTAGCACTTGCAAGAACGATATTTTCGTCGTTTAATTCTTCAGTTGTTCCAAGATATACATCATAGTACAGCATTTCATCATCCGGGTCTTCACCCTGCCAGCTCAGTTTAATGCCATCCGTTAGATCTGTTGCACCATCTAAAGGTCCAAGCAAGCTCACAACGGGACTATGGTTAAGCGTTGTAAACGTCCAAATAGTCGAAGTGGCTCTGTTGTCAAATTCGTCGACAGCAACCACATACCAATTGTAAGTGGTATTACTTTCTAGAGAAGCATAATCAGTTATGGTCGCGTAATTTGTCGCAAGACCTGTGATTACAGGTGTATCATCAAGGTAAAGATCGAAAAGGATGTTGCTACTGTCAGGATCTTCGTACTCCCATGAGAGGACGATGTCTTTCGTATCCACTCCAACCATACCATTTGCTGGTGTTGGTGAAGAGATCATAGTTGGAGAATCCGGAGTTTTGAATCTGTAAAGTGGTCCTACTTCCTTTGTAGTATCTGGCATTTCAGCTACAACTCTCCAGCGATAATCTCTGTTACCAAGCAAGTTCAAACCCTCAGCCAGAATGAAATTCTCGCCACCGGTTGATCTTTCAAATATGGTCTGCCCTTTCTCATCGAAAACCCTAAGAGTGTAGTTTACAGGGGTTGTCTCTCCTGTGTATTCCCAACTGAAAGCTGTTTTGCCATCGAAAGAGCTGTTATTTTCAGGCTTCACATATACAAGTCTTGGAGATGCCGGGGTAATCAACACGGGCGATTCGAGTTTTGTCTCATTTCCCTGAACATCCTCAGCTTCCAACCAGAAATAATAGCTTTCCTCTGGATTCAAAATGCCATCATAGATGTATTCATTGAGATTTATTCCGGTTGCAACGGGTGTTTCTTCCCACGCATTCTTATTCGTTCCAAAGTAAACTTTTACGAACACATCAGAATTTTCTGGATCCTTTACTTCCCAGGAGAATTTGATCGGAGTTGTTGCTCCGTAATGATTCAACTCGTCAAAATCAAAGCTCAGGATTGGTGGATTATTTCCCGTTTTAAATGTTTTAGCTTCACTCGTTCCTTTTTTACCAACAGGATCTTTTACAACAACCCAGTAGGTATAAGTAGCATCAGGAGAAAGAACGAAGTCCAATGTGTATTCCGTTACGTTTACTCCAGCTGGTACTACGATCTCGTCACCTGATTCTGGCTTGAGATGAATTTCCGCTTCCACAACTATATCGTCATTATCACTGTAAGACCAGGCAAAAGCAGCATCAACAGGGTTTACAATGCCTTCTTGAGCTTCTTTTACTTTTACATCACTTACAACCGGGGATTGATCGAAAGTGCTGAAACTCCAGATATCGCTGGTTGTAAAGGCTTCACCATCAGAAGTTATGACTCTCCAGTAGTAAGTGGTATTGGTTTCAAAAGTACCTTCAACCAGAACTTTGGTTATGCCTTCTGCCGATACCTCTCCATCTTTTTTCGCTACGATTTCCGTAAAGCTGGAATCTCGCGAAATTTCAATCTCGAAAGAAAGTGGATCGTTATCGGGATCGCTGCTCACAAATTCTATGGTGACACCTGGATCAAAGGCCACGTCCGTTGCATTGTTTCCGGGGAGGGTTGCCATTGCAGGTATTGGCGCATTATTGGAAGTAACAAAGGTTAATGTGTCAGATCTATTTTTGGCTCCTTTTTCATCAATTGCTTCTACGTACCAGTTGTATGTTGTACGTGATCTTAATTTTTCAAAGGTATAGGCAGGAGAACTCACAGGAACCTGAGTTTCGTTTCCTTCGGAGTCGATGACAACCAGCTGATAATTTATGATGTCATCACCATCTGGATCTTCTGCTCTCCAGCTGAATTTGACATCAAGCGGATTGACAATTTCACTGGCAGCAGGAGTCAAAAGCTCTACAACTGGGGGATTATTGGTCGAGGAGACCGCCAATTCTGCTGAGCTTTCGCCGCCGAAAGTATCCTTTGCAACGACTTTGAAAGTATAATCAGTTGCACTTTCAAGATTCTTTAGAATGTATGAGGTGACTGTCAAATCAGAAGCAACCTTTGTTTCCATGCCTCTGCTGATCAAGTAAATATCGTAGGTTAGCTGATCTCCTTCCAGATCGGTGGCTTCCCAGGAAAGAGTGGCCTCTGTTGTAATCTGACCAGCCGATGGTTCTGCGATCTTAACCACAGGTGGGTGGTTTATCGTTGCGAAAGTAGCTTCTTTTGATTCTACAGGCTTTCCGGTTTTGTCAACAGCTGAAATGAACCAGCTGTATTCTGTATGGCCTGCAAGAACGGAAGTTGTCAGGCTGGTATTTTCTGTTTCCTTCTTGAGTACCTCTTCAGTGCCTTTCTTCAAGACAAAGTTATACTTCAAAGGCCAATAATATCTTTCATTAGATTGCTTCCAGCTGAAAACGACAGGTTTGCTGGCATCGACTTCCGTATTAACGGGCGAAAGAAGACTGATAACCGGCGTGGGTTTGGATTCAGTTTTAAAGTTGCCAGTTACAGAACTCACTTCTCCACCATATCCATCTCTGGCTACAACATGCCAGTAATAGGTTTGTCCAAAGTCAAGTTTATCCAGTGCGCTTAATTCAAAGCTGTTATCGGTAATATCCTTCTGTGAAAAGGCTGTTTGGGAGCCTCTTAAGTCATTTGTGATGTAAAGATCATAGACTATATTGTCTTTGTCAGCATCTTCGGCTTTTGTCCAGCTAAAGACTATGCTGTCAAGGTGAACCTCTTTTCCCCTCTCTGGTGTTAAAAGAGATGGTGCCGAAGGTTCCGAGTTCTTAAACGTAAATGATATAGGCTCCTTTGTTTCGTCAAATTTTCCTTTTTTGTTGTAAACCTTCACCTTCCACCAATAGGTTCCATGGGGGTCTAACTTGATATCGTAGTTAAAGTCAAAAAGCTTATCAGCAGAAGAAGAAAGAACCCCTTCTACCTTTTCAGCAACTAATTCAAGAGAATCGGAGCTTTCACCAACAAAGATGTCAGCATACAACGGTTCCTTGGTTCTCTTATAATAAGCTTGAAAACTCAATTTTAGCGTATCGCTGTATTCCAAGCTGGTTCCGGCATAGGGCCTGTAAGAGCCTTCACTGATACTCGGTTTTGGAGCGGGAATAAAAACGATTAGCAAGATTATGGCGACAACGATAATGGATGCAACTATCGCCAGTTGCTGCAATGTGAAGCCCTTTCTTTTTCTGGTAGTGTACACGTTAATCCCTCCTCAGACACAATTTTATTACTATCTACCTATAATTTAACATCATTTAACTTTCTTACCTGACGTGCTTCTATATGAAACCCATTGCCTTCTTTCTCCACAATGACATAACCAAGCTCAATTCTCTTCTCAAAGGCCTTTCCATTGCTACCATCTATCGCTTCAACAACGGGTTTCCATGTTCCCGGGTTTGCGTAAAACTTCTTTTCTCCATCTACGTGGACAATTCTCAAGCTGCTCCTGTGATTATGCCCCATTATGCAACCGCTGATCTCTGATGGAACAACCTTAGGAAGTTCTTGAAATCCCACGAAATATCTACTATCCATTATACTCTTAAAACCATTATCGCGAAAAGCCCCAAGAAATTTTTTAGCGCTTTTAAATAGATAATCCGTTCGCTTAACCGTCCTTATATCCATAACAAACCTCACTATTCGTTCGCCAATTTTCATTCCTCCGTATCGATTAACAAATAATCCAGTGAAAACTCTCATATATGGGTAATTAGCCTTAAGCCATGCTTTTGAAAAATCTGTTTTCAACATCTTCACAAAGGATTTGTTCCAAAGATCCATCAAGTCAAATTCCAAATCATAGAAATCGCGGATGTATTGAAACCACTTGAAAACATCGAGAATCGGGCTTACATTATGGTAATCCTTCAAAATATGCTCTGGCACATTGATACGTAACAAATTA
>QNAR01000028.1 GCA_003643975.1 Thermotogae bacterium
ACAGCGGGAGACTATCCAACGGGGCTTCTATATAATGGTAACCGGGTTCGTAAATTCTCCCATTGAAGAAATTCATCCATCTCATTCCAGGTAAATAAACAGTTCTCCCGGTCGCATTTGCCTTATAGATCGGTGCAACCAGAAGCGATGGGCCAAATAGATATTCATCATCGGCTTCGTAAGTCTTTTCATCCTCCGGCCATTTGTATAACAAAGGATTTACAATCATTTGGCCGGTGTCATGGGCTTCTTTAAGGGCACTGTAAATATACGGAAGCAAGGCATAACGCAGTTCTATGAACTTCTTTATTATTCTTTCGTATTTCTCACCAAAAGACCAGGGTTCCTGGTTTCTCGTGCCAATGGCTGAATGATTCCTGAAAAAAGGCTGGAAGACTCCAAATTGAGTCCAACGAACAAGCAACTCGCCATTACAATCACCCCCGAAACCGCCAACATCTGATCCTGTAAAATTGACACCGGTTATGGCAAGAGATTGGAGCATTTGGATTTCTTGATATAACTGCTCCCAGAGAGAAGCGTTATCCCCGGTCCAGAGAATCCCATATCTTTGAATGCCTGGGTAAGCAGAGCGGGTTAAAATCACGGGCCTTTCGGTTTTGTAGTGATTGATCAACCCTTCATAAGTAGCTCTGGTCATGTTAAAGCCGTAAATGTTATGAATCTGTCGATTGCTGATTACGTTTCCATGGTCGTCCTTATGGAAAAACTTTTTCCCATGGTCTCTGTATCGTTTTTCGTAAGGAATTTGATTGATGGTAAAATCCGCTAGCATACCCAGATCGGGTGAGAGATTTTTAACAGTGGTTTTTATCTCTTCTATCAATTCGGGTGTAAAAAATATGGAAGGCTCGTTCATATCATTCCATATTCCAGCAACCCCAATTGCCTTGAATTCGGAGACTTTATCGCCCCACCATTTTCTCACCCGTGCGTTGTAAAAATCAGGGAAGTGAGATTTGCCAGGCCAAACATAAGCCTCAAACGGAGTACCCGCAGAATTCGTACAAAAATACCCGGCTTCTTTTGCTTCTTCGTATAATTCGTATCCTTCTTCGACTTTAACACCAGGATCCACTATTGTAATGACTTTGAACCCCATATCGCGGAGCTTTGACAAAAGGGCTTTTGGATCCGGGAATTTCTTTTTATCCCATGTAAAGACCTTGAAGTTTTCCATGTAGTCTATATCAAGGTATATAACGTCACAGGGGATAGATCTGTTTCTGAATTCACGGGAAATGGAAAGCACAGTCTTCTCATCTGGATAAGACCATCTAGATTGTTGGTAACCAAGCATCCAAATTGGTAAGAGTATCGGTTTGCCAGTCAGTTCGACAAAATTTGCGGTGATCCCATCAGGAGTATCTCCCTGGAGATACAACTTGAAAGCCTGGCCCGCTACATCGATAATGATTTTGTTTTCTTCTTCATGGCATATGTCCATCTTGCTGTACCCTGGATAATCGACAAAAAAACCCAATGCTTTTTTGGGTGAAAGAACCATAAACATCGGGAAAGAGGAATACAGTTTTGTCTTTGTCGATGCGTGCTCTGGTTCATCTGTGTTGTAAAATTCATAGGTTCGGCCTCTCTTGTTCAAAGGGCCTACTTCCTCACCCAGGCCAAAAACACCATCTCCATCTTCTATCTCGATAATGAGTCTTATCCCCTTTGAGGTTTCCATTATTTTCAGCTCTGCCCACTTTTCTTTCTGGCAACTGATTGTAAAAATCTTTTCATCTCTTTCTATTCTCGAATTGTGAAAATAGAAAGAGCTCAGTCTGTCCACGACAGCGATTGGTTTGGCAATTACCGCACCACTTTCGTAAGCAGTATCCTCTGGTGAAGACTTTACCTCAATTTCGAGTATTCTTCCGGGAAATTTTTTGAATTTGTAATTCATCAACATCACCTTTTATTCGGGGTTATATCGATTTTAACATAGGGCGCTATCTTTTCCCTTTTTGAAATAGAAGAGTGTAATGTTAGACTAATTACAGAAGGGAGGGATTTCTTTGTCAATAAAAGAGATAATCGAAAATATAAAAGGACGGCTTGAAGGAAATTCCTTTGGCGATTTCAGTGGGAATTTTCAAATTATCGTGAATACCACCGATTATCCCGTTTACATTTCTATTATTGTTTCTGAAGGCAAACTCGAGTTAATACAGCAGAAAATAGACGATGCCGACTGCACTATTGAAACCGATGAAAATACTTTGAGTTCCTTACTCGAAGGGAAAAAGAAGCCAACAACTGCTTTTATGATGGGAGATTTAAAAATTTCAGGCAACTTAGACCTCGCTTTGAAATTTGGAAGAATTCTCGAATAAATACAAAAATTCGTCGGAGGGATGAAAATGAGAGTGGAACTCTACAAATGGAAGTATCAAAAACTTGCTGAGGTTGTACTTGAAAACTTCGCCAAGCACGGTATAAATGGGCGTTATGTTGAAACCAAAAATGACGTTGTTCCTCTGTTGAAAGAGCTCCTGCCAGCTGGATCTTCTGTAGCGGTGGGTGGTTCGCTTACTCTCACCGAAACGGGTGTTTTAGATTTTTTGAGGAGAAGCGATTATCATTTCCTCGACAGGTATGCGGCTAAAAACGCCGAGGAGCGAAAAAAGATACTGCACGAGGCTTTCAACGCTGATTACTTTTTGTGTAGCGCTAACGCCATCACAGTTCGTGGCGAAATAGTCCAGATGGATGGGCACGGAACCCGGGTGGCGCCTATGATTTATGGCCCGGAAAGAGTGATTATAGTGGCTGGTATCAATAAAATCGTTCCGGACCTGGAAGCTGCAAGGGAGAGAATCAAATACATTTCTCCCATGAATGCCAAAAGGCTAAACTATCACACTCCCTGCACTACAACTGGCATATGTATGGATTGCAGGTCTAATCAGAGAATTTGTGAAACATATGTTGTAATAAGTGATAGCAGTGCTCACAGAGAAAGATATTTGGTGATACTGGTGGGGGAAGATCTTGGACTCTGATAGTTTTCTTCTGGAGGGGTTGGAATGAGAACATACCATCTGCTCATTTCTGGGATGGTCCAGGGGGTTGGCTTTAGGTATTTCACATACAAAAGGGCGAAGAAATTAGGCATCACGGGTTATGTGAGAAATACCGCCGATGGAAAAGTGGAAATATATGCTTCAGGCCCAGAAGATACTCTGGAAAGTTTCATTGCAATAGTGTCAAGAGGGCCAGTGTATGCAGATGTTAGAGCTGTTGATAAAGAAGAACTTCCCTACATGCCTTTTAATGAGTTTGAAATAAGACCTTGAGGGGGAAACTGAAGTGAAGAGATTTATAGTTATTCTGTTTATAATTATAGCGGTTTTGGGCATTGCCAAAAATCAGATTCCACTGCCTGTTTTCTCAACGCCGGTTTTTGACCAGAAAAACGGGATTATAGAGGTCTTTTACAAAAAGCTGGATAGTTCGAAAATCTCTATAACTGTCGTTTTCAAAGATGAAGACCACCCTTGTTTTCTTGTAGATATATTATACGATGTGTACAGATATTTCAAATACGGGCGCGTAGCGGATATAGAGACTTTTAACCTGTATTTGGATTCCAGTGGCCACATCAAAACTGTTGAATTCCCCGGGGTTTTCTCGGCAAGCCACAAATTCAAGGACACAAAGGATTTACATGGCTCAGCACAATTTGCGGCAAATAAACTGAGTTTTATCGACGAAAGACCGGTTATCTATGTAAACACCTGGAATCACATGTTTGGAATAGAGCCTTCCTTTGATAAGACTAAAGAGAAGCTGCTCTTCGATTATCCAGTAGCTCAAGGCAGCAGATTGGACGCTGAGAGAAAATATTCGTGGCTATATTAGTTAATCCAGAACATACCATTTTCTCAAGAACTTCCTGATAAACTCAAGTGTGAATTGATAGCGCTCTTTTGCCATTTTCCTTGCAAATTCTGTCCAAAAGCTCTCTGGAGTGATCTTTAAGACCTTTTCAAAGAAATGATTTATATAGGTTAGAGAAAGTCCATCATATTTTTTCTTGGGTTTTATTTCTGGCGAAAAGAGTGACCGCTTGATTCCGTTGTGGTTAAAAACGCGAGCGATAGCAATCGCACCTAAAGTATCGAGCCTATCGGCATCTTGCAGAATTTTCCCTTCTGCGAACTTGGGTACTTTGTAGTTCGAATATCTGTGACAGAGTATACTGTTATGAACTATCTCAATGGTTTCTCTCGAAAAGCCTCTCTTAGAAAGAAGAGCTCATGCAAAATTTGCACCCGAAAGAGCATGGTCAATTCCCAGTGTCTCTTCTTCATGACGCTTTGATATCTTGACATTTCAGATTTGACAATTTCATAAATCCCGGCTGTTTCCGGGAAAACTTCTATTGCCCTCTCAATATAGCTCTTGCAACCCATCTACTCCCCTCCTACTTCATAGCATACTATCTTTACTTTTCGCTTTGTGAATAGCAAAGAAAAATAACTGGTGTAAAATATGTTATGAAAAAGGAGGGAATGAACTTGAATATCCTATTGACAAATGACGATGGTATTATGGCCCCCGGAATTAACATCCTTGCAGAGGAATTGTCCAAAGAACATGAAGTATTAGTAGTTGCTCCGGATGTTGAAAGAAGTGCCACCGGTCATGCCATAACCATAAGAACTCCGCTCTGGGCTAAGGAAGTTAGAGTGGGTAACAAAGAAATAGGCTATGCAATAAACGGTACACCGGCGGATTGTGTTAAACTTGGATTGCTTGCTATTTCAAATATCGATATTGATTTTGTGATCAGTGGCATAAACCGCGGGCCGAATCTCGGAACGGATATTCTCTATTCGGGAACAGTGTCGGGTGCTCTTGAAGGGGCTATAATGGAAAAGCCATCCATGGCTATATCCTCAGCCGATTGGAATGATCCTAAATATGAAACAGCAGCGCTTTTCGTGGTTGAATTCCTGAGGAAGTTTGACATTAAAAATATGCCCGCATTTACGGCTTTAAATGTGAACGTGCCTTCATTAGCACTCGAAGATATAAAAGGCTGGAAGATCACGAGACAGAGTCGAAGAAGATTCAGAGATTATTTTGAAAAACGCAAAGATCCCTACGGTAATAATTACTATTGGATGTTTGGCGAAGTCATAGAAGATGATCCCGGAGAGGATTCAGATTATGCAGCTGTGAGAGCTGGGTATATATCCATAACACCCATATATGCTTTTATGACGAATTTCGATTTCATGAAAAAGTTGAAAATAGATCTTGGAGGATGATGATATGCAGGTAATTTACATAGGTAACCCCATATTGAGAGAAATCTCCAAACCTGTTGAAAGCTTTGATTCAGAGCTGAGACGTTTTGTCGAAGAGCTCACAAGAACCATGTACGAAGACGACGGTGTAGGACTTGCTGCGCCTCAGGTTGCTGTTTCAAAAAGGCTTTTCGTTTTTGATGACGGTTCGGGGCCAAGGGTAATAATCAACCCGGAAATACTCGAAAAAGGAACCGAAAAAGTCAGCATAGAAGAAGGATGTTTAAGTATTCCAGGCATATATGCTAATGTAATCAGACCTTCCTGGGTGAAAATGCGCTTTCAAGATATAAAAGGAGAGACACATGAAGAGCTCTTTGAAGGCTACGCAGGAAGAATAGTGCAGCACGAATACGACCATCTGGATGGAATTCTTTTTATCGACTATCTCTCACCAGCAAAAAAAGCTCTATTGAGACCGAAACTTAACAGCATCATAAAGGGGAAAGTAGCCAAATGAAGGTTGTATTCATGGGTACTCCGGAATTTGCCGCAGAGCATTTGAAAGTTCTGCTAAAAGGGCCATGGGATGTCGTTGGTGTTTTTTCTCAACCAGATAAAGCAAAGGGGAGAGGAAGAAAACTTTCTCCAACCCCGGTGAAGCTCGTTGCTTACGATAATAAGATCCCTGTATTTCAACCAAAGAGTGTGAATAAGGGTGAAGGATTTGAAATTCTCAACTCTCTTTCTCCCGATGTAATAATTACTGTTGCCTATGGAAAACTGCTAAAGAAAAGCGTTATTGAACTGCCTCCTTTAGGTTGCTACAACGTTCATGCCTCGCTTTTGCCAAAGTACAGAGGAGCTGCCCCCATCCAAAGAGCCCTTGAAGCTGGAGAACTGAAAACCGGAATAACCATTTTCAAGATAGATGAAGGAATGGATAGCGGTCCGATAGCAATGGCAAAGGAGATTGAAATCCTTCCTGAAGATAATTTCGGTACGCTGAGCGATAAATTGTGCCAGCTGGGTTGTGAAATGTTGAAAGAGTTCATGTTTGATCTGTCCAATGAGAAAGTAGTGTTGATCCCCCAGAATCACGAATTGGCGACCTATGCTCCTAAAATATCCAAAGAGGATACAATTATCACGGATTTTGATGATGCTCAGAGGGTGTATAACAAGATACGGGCATATGACCCTGTACCGGGTATAAGTGTTAGGCTGGGAGCGAAAATGATAAAATTATATGGAGCATTGCCGGAAAGCAGAGAACCTGAAGGCAAACCTGGTGAAATCGTGTCTATTGGTAAAAAGCACATGATTGTCAGGTGCCGAAAAGGCGCTGTGAGAATATCAGGAGTACAATTTCCTGGGAAAAAGAGAATAAGCCCCTGGCAGGCCAGAGCCGGTAGACTAATAGAAGAAGGCTTAATTTTGGGAGGTAGATAATGTGGCTCGTGTTGTGAAGATATTTCAGGTCAGAAATCTCAAAACTGAGGATGACGAAAAGAAAGTCAAAGAAGTCTTGAATTCCCTTTCGGGAATTGTGAGAATTGACCCGATGAGTAAATTTGGTGTTGTAGAACTTGAGTATGAGGATGCATTGGTAGATAGGCAAACAATAAAAGACGAACTTGCCAAGCACGGGTATGAAATGATTTTCTGAAGTTACCAAAATCGTGTTCCCGGGTTTAACAGTCATTGAAATGAGCGTTCTTTTCCCATACTGGCGGTTGACAAGAATTACCGGTCAGGTTATAATTTATGAGGATGCCGAGGTGGTGGAATTGGCAGACACGCATGGTTGAGGGCCATGTGGGCGCATAGTCCGTGCGGGTTCAAGTCCCGCCCTCGGCACCAGCGACCGGGTTATACCCGGTTTTTTCTTTTTTGAGACATCAGGCGGTGATCTTCTGGGAGCTATGAAACCTCTCATAATGAAAGTCTTTAAATCCAAAGGCAGGGTGAAAGTAAAGTTGACCCCGTATGACGGTGGGGAAGGTTCTAAAACCATAGAGCTCGACGCATTCTCCGATTTTTTAAAGGACAACAGAATCCCTCCGCTATTACCAGCAGACAATAAAAGCAAAGAGCAGTTCCCTTTTCAGGAACTGTTGATAGATGAATCTTTCTTGATAAACTTCCTTCATGTTGCTTCTTCTGATATTCCAGAAATGAGAATTTCTTCCTATGGGGAGCGTGTAAAGAAGCTTCCAAGAACTCTTAAACCGTTGTTGGAACTTTTTTTGAAAGACCCTAAAGATGAAGTGCTGAAGGATTTTATCGCTTTTTTTCTGGATCAAAGTAGCAACGAAGAAGCTTGGGAAGATACCCTCGCAAAGCGGTTAACAAAGCTTCCAGTCTCTGAAAAAGACGAAGAGGTTCCAAATATTGATTTGATAAAAAGCGTCAGAATGACATTCAGCGAAGGTGGACTCTTGGAAGACATCTTTGAAGGGTTTGAGTTCAGGCAGGAACAACTGTTTACAGCCATGGAAATAGCTGAGAATATCATTGAGAGGCAAGGTCTCATGATTGAAGCTGGCACCGGGACAGGAAAATCTTTGGCATATCTTGTTCCAGTTGCGTATTATAGTGTAAGAACCGGGAAACATGCTGTGATTTCCACCAAAACACGCACACTTCAGGACCAGCTACTCAGAAAAGATATTCCTGTGTTAAAACAACTGCCAGGGTTGCAATCCCTTACAGCTACTGTGTTGAAAGGCCGCGAACGCTATATCTGCCTTAAGAAATTCATGGAACTTCTTGAAGAATCATCTTATATAGATAACAACATTTCCAAAATATTGTTGGGAATACTCTTTTGGTCTATCTTGACAGAAACCGGCGATTTGGATGAAATTCTCATACCTTCACAGCTAAGGAAAGAGCTGGGGGCCGACAAATACAGTTGTAATAGACAGCTATGTCCTTTTTATGAAAGATGCCCCTATTTCATTGCAAGAGAAAATGCAACCAGAGCCGACTTGATTATTACTAACCATGCATTGTTGTTCAGCGAAGCCGCAATTAGGTTAAAAGATGGTGAGTCCATTGATAACGAAGTATCCGGAATTCTTTTGCCAGATTTTGAATTGTTGATCATAGATGAGGCTCATGAACTTGAAAATTCCATTACAGAAGCCATGAGCTTTAGAATAACCCCTTATGAGAATGCACAACTCTTGAGATCTTCTATGCAGGTGCTTAAGAATTCTTTGATCCAGTTGAGAAACCATCATGATAGAGCTTTTCTCGAAAAAATATGGAAACGCTCAAAGGAACTCATTGGAAAGATAGAAGGAACTCTGAGACAACTCGTAATAGTTTTCGGTGGAGATATGCATGGAGAAACCACCAGAATACAGGGAAATAGTCTTAAAAGTCTGGTAGACACATTGACAGAGCTCGACAGCCTGTTAAAAAACTTCAGAAGCCTTTTCACTCAAGTGTCCAGAATGATTGAAGAGATTTCAGAAGAGGAGCCCTTAAGAAAATTACACATATTGGAAAATGAATTAAGAGCTGCGCTGACCTCAATAGATGACTTTCAGCAAAACGTGGAGGGCTTTTTGGAAGAGAACACGGAAAAGAGGGTTTTCTTCACTAGGAAAGAACCAAAAAATGGGGGCGTGTATCTCGCAATTTTATCATCTCCAGTGGAAAGTGACAGGCTTATGGAAAGGACATTTCCAAATGTACCGATGAAAATTTTCATTTCTGCGACGCTCTGGGTTCACAGCAAAGGAAGCGATGGGTTTAATTATGCCAGGCGTGTTCTGGGATTACCAAAAAACTTTCATGCTGTAAGACTTGGAAGCTCCTTCGATTATTCCCAGCAGTTGAAATTTTTTGTTGTAAAAGACATGGACGAGTATTCCCCTGGAAACCATGAATATTTGGACGGAGCTTCTCGGCTTATCAAAACAGCATTATCCATAGTTAAAGGTGGTTCTATGGTCCTTTTTACCTCTTATAGCGACATGAAATACGTTTACACTAAACTTTCAGAAGAGCTGGCACATCTTGATCTGAAAATGCAGAGACCACTAGACAGCCCAACGGCGATAATTGAAGAACACCTTGGCTCAAGCAATTCTGTCATATTCGGTGTAAGAACCTTCTGGGAAGGTATCGACCTCCCGGGAGAACACTTAAAACTGCTCATACTTTTTAAGTTGCCTTTTGATCGCCCTGATGACCCTTTAATCAATGCGAGAGTAAAACACTTTGGGCCAAGAAATTTCATGGAGGGGCTTAATAAATATTATTACCCCAAAATGATTACAGCCTTTAGACAAGGGCTTGGCAGGTTGTTGAGAACAAAAGAAGACAGAGGTGTTGTCATAGTGTTTGATAGGAGAATTGTTGACGCAAGGCGAGTTTATTCCCGCAAATTGCTGGGTTCATTGCCACCAGAAATGGCAGTAGAAGTAGCCCCTGGAAGAAAAATAATTGCCGCTTTGAGAAAATTGAAGAGGGAAAAATGGTTGTAAAACTCATTGAATTTGCGGGTCAATTTTTCCCTAATAACTGCATTAGCTGTGGAAAAAGGCTTTCGCCCAGAAGATTTTTATGTGATTCTTGTGAAGCACTCATAAAAGGGCCTATTCCTTACGAGATCTCTCTTGGCAAGTTTTCTGCAAGAAGTTATTGGTGGTATGAGCCTCCTGTTAGCGATGTGATAAAGGCTTATAAGTTTGCCAAACGCTGGCGACTCTCAAAACTCATTGCAAACTGGCTTTTGTACCTTCTCGATTATAGTTTGCATTCTGAAAGTAGTGATTACGCCATTGTAAGTGTACCAACGACTCTCAGAGCACTTAGAGAAAGAGGTTTTGATTCCAATGGGCTTGTGCTCCGCCAATTGAGAAAAATAGTTGATTACAGGGTAATAGATGCCATTACTGTGGCGAAATCAGGACTCCCACAATCTTCGCTATCAAAAGAAGAACGGAAAGCCGCTGCAATAGGGAAATTCACACTTAGAACAGAAAGGCTTCCAGAAAAGATAATCCTGTTTGACGATTTTATAACCACCGGTTCAACGATAACGAGTTGTGCTAATCTTCTGAAGTCAGCAGGTGTTAAAGATTTAAAGATCCTTTCAATTGCCCGGACAAAATAAAAAGAGGGCTAATGCCCTCTTTTGGCTGGGAGGGGAGGACTCGAACCTCCACCGGTGGATCCAGAGTCCACTGTCCTACCATTAGACGACCTCCCAAAGTCAGCTAAATTATATGATAGAATATCGGATATGTCAAGCTGACAATACCTTCAGTAAAGCAGTGTGAGCAGAACTTTTCTGAAAAAGTCGCTCCAGAAAATCCCAGGATATAAAATCGTTGTCTTTGTGCTTAAAGCTCAAAGATGTATAATAGAATAGAGATTTTTGAGGGGGGATTACAGTGAAAAAAACTCTGCTGTTGCTGATTATTCTGTTTGCTTTTGGAGCTGGCTTTGCTTTTTACAGAGATATTCCTGTTGATAATCCTTATTACGAGGCTATCAAAAAAGCCCTTGATAACGGCATATTCACAGTTATTTACAATGCTGACAAATTCGAAGGTGACACACCCGTTACCCGCTTTGAAATGGCAGTAATGGTCAATAAGTTATTAGACTACACGGATGAATCAAAAATCCCGCTTGTTGGTGAGCTTAATAGAATAGCCCAGAGCCTTGATGTTATGGAAAAGCATTTCTCAGCGTTATCAAAAACCTTTGAAGAAGTCTCGGACAAAGCTGAACTCAGCTTACGCATTGCCCAGGAAATGGAAGAGAACTTCAATGCGTTTCTAAAAAAATACGATTCGCGAGTAGATGAAGTTGATCAGCGTTTGGCAGAACTTTCGATGAAATTGGATTCGATAGAAAAAGCGGTGAAAAACATTGAGGTAAATATAAATGATATTACCAATGAGATTTCCGAACATGGCACGAGGATAACAAAACTTGAGTCTGAGCTGGAAAAAGCAGACCTTGTTGAAATGAAAGACATGGTGAAAACCAATAACAGCGAGCTCAATAGATTGAGCAAAGACGTTGACAGTATAAATTCGCAAATGAGAATATACATGATATCGTTGTTACTCGTTGGAATACTTGCCACAATTGGAATTTTCATAAAGTAGAGCAGTAGAGCATATTCAATTACGAACCTTTTATTTTTTCGAAAAGTAGGTTCACCAGATAATTTCTGTTGGTTTTTGTAACGGTAATAAGGGTTGTATCTTCTATCTTAAGCAGTGATTTAATAAACTCATTTTCTCTCTTTTGTATGACACACAGAAAGAATCGCGATTTCAGGAGGAGGTTTTTAACTTCCTCCTGAAACTTTTTACTGCATAGCTCAAGAGAGCCAAGTTCATCTATTATGAGTAATTTTTCACCCGGGTCAAATTCCTCCAATTTTCGGGCCACCGAGTCAAAGCCTGTTTTTACCGGTTCCATTTTTCCCGTTGAATTTCTTCTGGCGATTAAAAAACTTTGACCGCCGATTATCTTTAGAATCAACTCGCTTTTTGAAGAATCAAAAAAGGTCAAAAAACCATAACCGGGGAAATGTTGCATGAGGTTTTTCACAATGGTACTCTTACCTACACCCTTATCTCCTGTGAGAAAGATACCTTTCACTTACACTCCTCCCTAAAAGCTTGATGCTTTTTGTTTCAATTGTATACTAAAGAAATCCGAGTCAGACGCAATTCTAGCAAAATAAAAACATGTTTTAGGTTGTGAGTTGTAATGCTACCCGAAAAACTGGACAAAAATTCAAGCAATTTTGTGTAGACTCACAGATTCTTCAAATATCTCTTTGGAACTCTTGTAACCTATTGCACTGTGTGGATATACTTCGTTGTAAAACCTTTCAAAATCTTTGGTTCTTTCAACTAGCTCTTC
>QNAR01000029.1 GCA_003643975.1 Thermotogae bacterium
GGCGCAGAGGGATATATCTGCGATGAATGTGTAGACCTTTTCCACGATATCTTGAAGCAAGATGTAAAAACCATAAGAGAATCAGGAAAAAGATTGCCGACTCCCGCTGAAATAAAAGCGGAACTGGATAAATACGTCATCGGTCAGGAAGCCGCCAAAAAGGCCATTTCAGTTGCTGTCTATAACCATTACAAACGAGTCTTCAAAGGTGTGGAAGATGTAGAGATAGAAAAATCGAACATCATGCTCATTGGCCCCACAGGATCTGGAAAAACGTTGATCGCGAGGACACTCGCCAGGATTCTGGACGTACCCTTTGCCATTGCCGATGCCACACCACTTACAGAAGCTGGATATGTTGGCGAAGATGTGGAAAATGTTATTTTAAGACTCTTACAGTCCGCAAATTTCGATGTAGAAAGAGTGCAATATGGAATCGTGTATATCGATGAAATCGACAAAATAGCGAGAAAATCACCCAACCCGTCTATAACAAGAGATGTATCCGGCGAAGGTGTTCAGCAAGCCCTGTTAAAAATCGTCGAAGGCACTATCGCAAATGTTCCTCCTCAGGGTGGAAGAAAGCATCCTTATCAGGAATTCATCAAGGTTGATACGACTAATATTCTCTTTGTTGTTGGTGGGGCTTTTGACGGCCTTGAAAATATAATCCAGGAGAGAATTTTAACATCCACAATGGGCTTTGGTGCTGAAATAAGAGGGAAAAAGGATTATCGAATCGGTGAAATCCTTTCACATGTGGGACCAGATGACCTTATCCAATACGGGCTTATTCCAGAGTTTGTTGGAAGGTTCCCCGTACTTACAACACTTAACGACCTTAGCGTTGGAGATCTCAAAAAGATAATGCTCGAACCCAAAAATGCCATTATCAAGCAATATCAAAAACTTCTCGAGCTTGACGGGATCGAACTGGAGTTAACTGATGGTGCTCTAGAAGCCATTGCGGAAAAGGCTCTTTCCAGAGGAACTGGAGCCAGAGCATTGAAGAGCGTGATTGAGAGCGTTATGATGGACATCATGTTCGAAGCCCCATCGTTGAAAAATGTCGGAAAGGTTATAATTACACGGGATGTCGTCAAAGGACGTAAAGAAGCCAAGGTTATAAAGAGAGAATCTGCCTGATGATAGTACTTGCAATTGAGAGTTCCTGCGATGAAACGGCTGTGGCAATTGTAGAAGATGGTAAATTGCTTTCGAGTGTGCTTGCTTCTCAGGTTGAAATCCACAGAAAATTTGGCGGTGTGGTACCGGAGATAGCCGCAAGGCACCATCTTGGTAACATTGCACCTTTGGTAGATGAGGCTCTTGAAAGGGCTGCGATTTCCGTGACCGATGTCGATGTGTTTGCGGCTACTTATGGACCCGGACTTGTAGGTTCGCTACTGGTTGGACTCTCTTTTGCTAAAGGATTGGCTTTGGCCCTTAACAGACCTTTTATCGCTGTTAATCATCTGCATGGGCATCTTTATGCAAACATGATTACTTTTCCGAGTCTGATACCACCGTTTTTAGTTTTGCTTGTTTCTGGAGGGCACACAGAGCTCTTTAGCGTGAATTCGTGGGATTCAATAGAGAGAATTGGTAAAACGCGAGATGACGCCGCTGGAGAGGCTTTTGACAAGATAGCAAGACTGCTTGGACTGAATTATCCCGGTGGGCCAGAAATAGAAAAACTCGCAAAATTGGGTGAAGAAAAGTATAATTTCCCTCGTTCTTTGCGTGAAAAAGGGAATTACGATTTCAGCTTCAGCGGTTTGAAGACCTCTGTTCTCTATTTCTTGAAAAAGAATCCTCAGGCAAAAAAAGAGGATGTCGCTGCTTCTTTTCAAGCTGCGGTTGTCGACTCGTTACTCAGCAAAACCTTTGCAGCAGCAGCAGAGTATGGCTTAAAGAATGTGGTATTTGCTGGCGGGGTCGCTGCCAACAGCTATCTGCGGGAGAAAGCTCAACAATTCGCTAAGGATAAGTACAACGTCTATTTCCCGCCAATAGAATTCTGCACGGATAACGCAGCCATGATAGCCATAGCGGCCTACAACAAAGCAAAAAGGGGAGAACTCTCTCCCCTGGATACCAACGCCATACCTTATTTGAAATTTTAATCTTTGGTACTTTCAGTTTTTTTGGAACCAGCTTTCGAGTCTGTAGAATAAAATCCGCTTCCTTTGAATACAACTCCAACACTTGTTATGGCTTTTCTTAGTTTTCCTCCACAGGAGGGACAGGTAGATAGAGGCTCGTCGCTTATCTTTTGGAAGACTTCGAGTTCCTTTGCACAAGTTTCGCAGACGTATCTGTACCTTGGCATGATATCCCCTCCTTTTCTATTCTCCAGCGTATTTTGGTATGACACAAATGAACTTCAGCGTCTCCGTACCGTCATTTCTGAATTGATGAACTACATTGCCAGGGACATACACAAATGAGCCGGCCTCCGCTATTTTGTCACCATCGGGAGTAACAACTGTTGCAGTTCCTGAAACGATGTATACCTCATGTTCCCAATCATGAGAGTGCTTTGGGCTATAACCTCCTGGGACGACAGTGAACAACCTCATGACAAAATTCTGAGCGCCGAGTTTGCGACCTATCAATACTCTTTTCTCTACCCCTTTTACAGTTGCATCATCAAATTTTTGAGGTGTTACTTCGAGGGCTTTTCCTATGACTATTTTGTTTGCTTTGCTTTCCATTTGTCCAGCGCCTCCCGTGATTTTTGTATGTATTGGTTCTTCTTGAATCGAATTCAATTACTACCTTTCTATAAGGTTCAAGACCCACAGAATAGCTCCTCAAATTTTTGTATTTAGATACAACTTCGTGTACTATTCTTCTTTCTTTTGCAAACATGGGTTCTAATTCAACTTTGCTCCGCTTTTGAATTGCGAGCTTTGCCATTTTGTGTGCAAGGCTTTCAACATTTTGCCTTCTTTCTTCCTTATAATTCCCCACATCTACTGAAACATTGAGTTTTACGTCTGAAAGCCTGTTAGCGTATATACCGATTATGTGCTGAAAGGCGCTAACGGTTTTTCCATGCCTTCCGATTAATCTTGATACTTCTATTCCCTTTATATTGACGAAAATGGTCTTTCTTTCAATTGCAATATCGTATATGATATCTTTATCAAAATGCTTTAATATTCCTTCAAGGTATTCTCCGATTTTCCTCTCGAAATATGAGGGCAGAAGTTGAACTTCAATCACCGCTTCTTTGCCACCGAAAAAACCTAGAAAGCCTTTCGATCCTTTTTCTACAACCTTGATATTTAACTCGTCCTCGTAAGCGTTATACTTTGAAATCGCTGTTCTGACAGCTTCTTCCACGCTCGGAGCTTTAATCGTATTGAGTTTCATGCTGGAGCACCTCCTGTATCTGTGACAATTATCTTATTTAGCGGGTTTTGGTGGAAGGCCAAAGACTTCTCTCATTGAAATGCCTTTCATACCGAACTTTCTGTAAACATAGATTGTAATTAACAACTGAAGTATGCTGTTTGTTGCATAGTAAATGAACAAACCTGTTGGTAGTGTGTAAAACAGGAAGGGGAAAACCAGAGACATAATCATAGACTGCCTTGCGGTTTTTCCATCCTGACTTGTTACTGTTGCAAGATATATACCGGTTATGATACTGATGAATATCAAAAGACTGTTTTGCAGAAATCCACCGGTAGATAGATCTGACCAAAAGAGAAATTTAGGAGCATAGGCGAACATTTCACTGAAATACCTTATGACTGAGTACAACACAAAGAACACCGGCAACTGAATAAGTAATGTCAAACAACCCGTCGCGGGATTGATGTGCTTTTCCCTGTACAGAGCCATGAGGGCCTGTTGTTGTTTTTGTGGGTCTTTGTATTTTTTTCTGAGTTTTTCAATTTCAGGTTGGATTTTCCGCATTTCTATCATCGATTTGGTTTGAATATGATACAGAGGATAGAGTATCAGCCTTACCACCAGTGTGAAGAGAATAATTGCCCAACCGAAACTACCTGTCAACTTGAAAAGGTAATACAGAAAGACAACGAGACCATGATGAATATAGCTGAAAAAGCTCAAGGCTCCGACTTCGGAAAGGTTCTTCTTTACCGTATCGTACAGTTCTGGAAGCGCTTCTGATATGTATATCAATTTTATAGGGCCTGCATAAACCTTTATAGAGCCACTACCGCTTTTCGAGTTCAAAACACCATCGGAAAAGGTTACATCATTCGAATAAAGCGTCATCAGAGACTTGGGCTTTTTAAGATAGCTCATATGATAACTATTGGGGTCAAAGGTCTTCGTATTTGAAATATATGGAAAAGTCATTGATACAGGTTCCGAGAAATTGTACTGAACTTCAAAATCGTAATAAGGGTTGTCGTTTATTACAAAGGTTTTTGATCCTTTTTCATAATCGAACCTAAGAATAAAGGCCCCGCTTCTTTCATCCCTAAAGGTTGTATGAGATACAGGGATAAGTTCAGTATCTCCAGAAAAAACATTGAATCCATCATTTCCATAGCGTGATATTAGATCAGTGCTTCTATCCACTTTGATATATATATCTTTGAGCACTCCGAGCTTTAAATCAAAGGATATAACAAAAGTTTTAGTCTCAAGAGTGAAAGTCCCATCGGCTGCTTCCTTTGTCGTCATGTTATAAGCAAGTAATGTGGAAGAGAATAGTACAACAATGAAGAGCAAAAGGATGCTAATAACCTGTTTTTTCATTTTTCTTCCTCCTCGGAAATGAAAGTGATATGTGGAATTCCTTTGGTACGGGGTCTTCCCCGCCTGGATTAAACGGGTTGCAACGTAGAATGCGCCAGCTACCGAGCAGCAACCCCTTGAAAAAGCCGAAGCGCTCTATGGACTGATACATATAAGTAGAGCAGGTAGGCGTAAACCTGCAACTGGGAGGTTTTAAAGGAGAAATATACTTTTTATAGAACTCAATTGACTTCAGTGCTGTTTTTTTTGCAATTCCCATTTTTTTCTTGCTTTTCATCGATTCGTCTCGCAATCTTCAATAGTTTCTCACAGAGTTGGTGATAGCCAACTTCGTTGCGCCTAAACGAGTCTGATAATTCTTTTCTCGCAATAAAAAGTATATCATAACCTCTGGGAAAGACTGCCTTGTTTTTTCTGAATATCTCTTTTATAAGCCTTCTTAAGCGATTCCTGGTATGCGCTTTTCCAAATTTCTTCTTTACGGATATACCTATACGAGAAAAAGGCAGACCATTATCGATGTATATTACAACAAAAAAAGGGTCTTGAATCACATCACCATGCTTGAACACCCTGTCGAAGTCTGCCTTCTTTCTCAATCTCTCTTCCTTTTTTAAGAAAGCTCTTTCCAGATTCACACAGCTAGTCTCTTTCTTCCCTTTCTGCGTCTTCGAGCGAGAATTGCTCTACCAGATTTGCTGCGGTTTCTCACGATAAAGCCATGGGTTCTCTTTCTCTTAATTCTTGATGGTTGATATGTTCTTTTCACGGGTCTACCTCCTTTTCTCGCTGTCTTTTTTCATTATACGTATCACTTGAAAAGCTGTCAAGAAGATTATTTTACGATTCTATATGATTTTCGCTTATTCTCCTCAATTCAAGAGCGTTTTATTAAGAAAAGCAAAATTGACGGATAGTATATAATTGATGAGAACAAGAACTTGAGGTGATCTGATGATATTGACTTTGAGGGGAAAAAATTTTCTGACCTTTCCAGAGTTCTACATCGAATTCTCCGCTGGATTGAATGCAATTACTGGTGAATCGGGAGCAGGGAAAACGGTATTACTGAGAGCCCTTAGAGCAATCACTGGTAAAGCGGTAAGTCGAAATGTGGCCCCCGGGAGCTTTGTAGAAGCAACTTTTTTGATAAACAAAGCAATCTTAGCCAGAGCTTCCGAACTTGGGATAGACTTTGATGGTGAAGAATTCCTCATAAGGGTTGATTTTCATCCCCAGAAGACGCTTTACAGGTTAAATGGTCATATAATCCCTAAACAACTGGTGAAGGAATTACTGGATGGACATATTGAAATCCATTCTCAGCATGGAAGCGTAAAGCTTCTGGATCCCTCAAAGCACCATTTGATACTCGATAAAGCCGTTTCAAGCAGCATTATCCATGATTATGAGGTGAAATATAACCAGCTTATTGCTGTCAGGAAAAAGCTTGGCAAACTCCATGTTGATCCTTCGGCCATTGAACGCGAAAAAGATTTTATTCAGTATCAGATCACGGAAATAGACAACGCGAGGCTTGACCCAATTGAAGATGGAAAGATTGAAATGAGATATAAAAAATTCCAAAACGCCAAAATACTCCAGCAAACCTTTGAAATTCTCTCGGGCATGTTGAAAGACGCCGATGATTCCATTTATGCAAAGCTCTCCACGATTATTGAGGAACTTAACCGTTTTCGTTCATTGGGATATGGTGATCTTCTGGAACATGCACAACTTGCCCTTGAAGAAGTCGGGTATTTGCATGAAAAGCTCGAGAATGAAATGGAAGCCTTTGAAGTTGATGAAAGAGAGCTTGTCAGTCTTGAAGAACGGTTGAACCTGCTTCAATCACTTAAACGTAAGTACGGAAACACAGTGGAAGAGATCCTTGAAATGAAAGAGGAACTCGAAGTAAAATTGGAAGAACTCGAAAAGCTTGAAAAAAACAAAAAAGAACTCTTGAAAATAGAAAAAGAGCTTCTTGAAGATCTGAATGAACTCGGCTCCAGGTTGGATTATGAGCGGAAAGAGGTTGCCAAAGGGCTTTATGGAGAAGTTAAAAAGCATCTTCACGATTTGAAAATGCCCTCAGCGGAACTGGAATTTAGGTTTTTCCCGGAAGCATCTCCTGCAGCTTATGGAACCTCAAGAGTGGTGCTTTACGTTCGAACCAATCCCGGAGCTAATTTTATGGAGATAGGCTCTGTAGCTTCTGGCGGTGAATTGTCCCGGATCATTCTTGCCATTGAAGCAGCGATAAAAGACAGCCTCGATCTTGGAACCATTGTATTTGACGAAATCGATGCCGGTGTTGGCGCAAGGCAGGGGCATATTCTGACTGAGAAGCTCAATGAAATAGCTGGGAGCACACAGTGTATAGTCATTACTCACTTACCGCAAATTGCCGAAAAGGCAAAAAAGCATTTTGCAGTGATCAAAAAAGCCACGGACACTTTTGCTTATTCAAAAATAGTTGAGCTGGCGGGCGAAGAAAGAAAAAGGGAAATCAATGATATGATAGGGAAATTAGGGGTGAGATGATGGACAGAAATGAATTGATCAGAAAAATCGTAGACGAAAAGGGAGCAGAAGCCATTCCGATATTGTTAGAACTATTGAGAAAAGAAGATGATGAAACTGCCCAGATTTGCCTTGACGCACTTGTTCAAATTGGCAATGAGGGGAAAATGGCCCTCATAGACGAATTAAAGCGGGTTGAAAGGGAAGGGATTAGGAACGACATCACTACTCTTTATATCATCGACAGATTGGGCGATATTCACGAAAAAAGAGCGGTTTCGACGCTTTACTCCTTACTTCAATTCTATGATGACGAAAATGCACAAGTTGTTATTTATGAAGCCCTGGCAAAACTCGGAGAAGGTGAAAGGGTTGTAGACGTTCTTACACTGTTTCTCGAAGAGAGCGAGAATCAGGAATTCATAGACCAGCTGATAATGGCGTTAAGCCACACGAAATCCATGAAAGCTCTAAAAGCACTGGTTAAGCTCTACTCCAAAGAAGGTCTTGATAAAGGGACAAAAGCCTTTGTGCTGGAAGGAATTCAATCGTTGCTAATGGACAGACCTGAATTCAAGGAAGTGCTTGGTACTCTACAAAAGGGTGATGAAATCCTGGAAAAGCTGTACATTTGGAGAAAGGAAAACGAGAAAAATGGAGACTGAACTTTTCGAAGAGCTCTACCTTGCCGGCTGTCAGATTCGTTTAAATGCTGAACTCTCCGAATACACAACCATAAAAATAGGTGGACCGGCACAGGCGATTGTCTTTCCACAAACAACAGAAGCTTTTATAAAGGCTCTCAATATACTCAAAGGAAGAGAAATAAAATATAAAATTCTGGGTGGGGGATCCAATGTAATCCCGCCCGAAAGCTTCCACGGTATTGTTGTCAGCACAAAGGCGCTCACCGGTATAGAATTCAGCGGAAATCAAGTGGCTTTTGACTGCGGAATGAGCGTCAGACGCCTTTTAAGATTGGTCGCTTCTCGTGGCCTTTCTGGTCTTGAGTTTCTCTCGGGTCTTCCTGGAAGTCTTGGAGGCGCGCTGTTCATGAACGCCGGCGCTTTCGGCGGTGAAATAGGCAATCTGGTTGAAGAAGTAACAGTGCTTGATAATGATTTAAATGTGAGGCCCTTAAAGGCGGAAGAGATTGAGTTTTCATATCGGCATAGCTCGTTACGTGATTACGTAATATTGGGCGCTATCCTGAAATTTGACTACGCTAAGCCGGAAAAAGTAATCAGGGAGATGGAACTTGTGTTGAAACGAAGGCTGGAGAAGCAACCCCTTGACCAGCCAAGTGCAGGAAGCACCTTTAAGCGTCCAAGAAATGATTTTTATGTAGGAACAACAATCGAAGCTCTGGGCCTCAAGGGTTTGAGAGTTGGTGGGGTTGAAATTTCCAGAAAACATGCGGGTTTTATTGTAAACAGAGGCAATGCAACTCAGGAGGATGTGGTGAGGTTAATAGAGAAGGTACAGGAGCTTGTTTATTTGACCTATGATGTTAAACTTGAAACAGAGGTAGAAATATGGAAGGGGGGATCATATGCCTGATGAATTCAATGAAGATTTTGAGACACCGCGAAAAAGACCGTCACTAAAACTCACAGTTGGTTTTATCTGGCTCATAGTTTTGGTTATTATTGCGGTTTATTTTCTATCGGGATTTTTCCTGGTAGGACCAGCAGAGATTGGGCTTGTAAAAAGATTTGGCGCATACCGTGTGTCGGTTGGGCCTGGCTTGCATTACCATTTACCAGCGCCAATAGAGAGCGTTGTAAAAGTGAATACATCAGCTCTTCGAAAAGAGGAAATCGGCTTCAGGACGATTACAGCAGGGAGTTACAGATCCTACGAGGATGAAGCCCTTATGCTCACAAATGACGGCAACATAGTTTATGTCGAAGCTGTCGTCCAGTACTATGTCCTCAATCCAGAAAAATTTGCTTTTAACCTTGTGGATCCGTCAATAATAGTGCGCTTTACGACGGAAGCCGTTATGAGAGAAGAAGTTGCGGCAGTGGGAATCAACGATATCCTCACAGTGCAAAGGGAAAGCATTTCCAATAAAGCCGCAGAACGAATCCGTGAAGAACTTGAAAAGATCAACGCCGGCATCGCAGTGAAAAACGTTTATCTACAGGAAGTCAGCCCGCCATCACAGGTCATTGCCGCTTTTGATGATGTGAACAATGCAAAGCAGGACAAGCAGAAACTCATCAACGAAGCCGAAGAGTACAAGAACGATGTGGTTCCAAAAGCTGAGGGAAATGCCGCGAAAATGCTGAGGGAAGCCGAAGCCTACGCGCAGGAAAAGTACTTGAAAGCTTTTGGACAGGCTGAGAGATTCAAGAGTATCTTAAGGGAATACGAAAAAGCCCCTGAGATCACCAAGAAAAGGCTATATCTTGAAATGCTGAATAATGTCCTGAGTAGCAGTGAAAAGTACGTCATAACCGGTGATTCTGGAGTGTTGAAGCTGCTAAACCTCCCATTAATGGAAGGGGGGAAATGATATGAAGCTTTTGATTGCATTAGTCATAATCTTTATTATTGCCCTGATCCTTCTCCCTGGCTTCTTTTACGTTGTTGACCAGACAGAGCAGGCAGTAGTGCTCAGGTTCGGTGAAATCGTTAAGGTGAATACAGAACCTGGGTTGTATATGAAACAGCCTTTTATTGATAATGTCGTGCGTTTTGAAAAACGGCTACTCGTTTACGATGTTCCCGCAGAGAGGATCTTCACCAAGGACAAGAAGACGCTTTTAGTCGATACTTATGCCCTGTGGAAAATCGTGGATCCCGTAAAATTCGTTAAATCGATGAAAACTATTGATATTGCTCAAACGAGAATCGATGATGTGGTTTACTCCAAAGTCCGGAATATCATTGCGAATATGGATTTTGAGGAGGTAATTTCTGAAAAACGCCCTGTAATACTTGATACGGTTACCTCTCAATCAGCTTCCGAAATGCTGGATTTTGGCATACAAATCGTTGCCGTTCGGATAAAACGGGCGAACCTTCCTCAGGAAAACATGACGGCTGTATTCAACCGGATGAAATCCGAAAGATATCAAGAGGCAGCTTTGATCAGAGCAGAAGGTGAAAAGGAAGCCAACATGGTCAGAGCCGATGCTGATAAAACGGTTACAATAACGCTCGCTGAAGCTGAAAAAACCTCTGAAATCCTTAAGGGAACCGGTGACGCTTCCGCATTATCGATCTATGCAGAAGCCTTTTCGCTTGATCCAGATTTCTATGACTTCTGGAAGAGAATGGATGTTTATGAGAACACACTCGAGAAATCTAAATTCATACTTGGTTCTGAAATGGACTTTATCAACAAACTCATGAAAGGTGAGTGAAAGTGGACTGTTATCTATCCCTGATATCCAATGCAACATTCAAGACCAACATTAAACGTTCGATTTTTCTGGGACACGCAGTTCATTGTACGACGGAACAAAGAGCAAAAGAATTCATCAAAGAAATCTCTCGGCAGTATAAAGATGCAACCCATAACTGCTGGGCTTATAAAGTAAATGAAAACGGAATAAAGTTCAATTTCTCTGACGCCGGCGAGCCTCATGGTTCCGCCGGTCGTCCTATTTTCTCAGCTGTCGAGTCTCTTGATATGACCAATGTTGCTGTGGTGGTTACGAGATACTTCGGTGGAGTAAAACTCGGAATCAGAGGGCTTATAGATGCCTATAAATTCACTGCCCAAAGAACTCTCGAGAATGGTGAAAAGGGGAAATACTGCCCCGGAATAAGGTTCGTGGTAGAAATGGATTATAGCACCTGGAATTTCTTCTCTGGAAAATACCATAAGGAAAAGGATTTCAACGTTGCCGAAATTGACTATGGGGCATCGGTTAAAGCTACACTCACTTCGCAAATCGAAAAATTCGCTTCTCTCTCAAAATTCTTCAACGAAAGACATATCCCAATTGAAAGCAAAGAACCTATCACTTTCATAGAAAAATTGTAATTTCTTCCATAAAGCATATCTTCTGCCCTTTGAAGTTTTTCACAAAACTTCTTTCGAATCTTTAAATTTATAAATAGTTCTATATATAAATATTTTAATATTTTAATTAATGTGATAAAATATGGTATCTCTATATGAATATGAGGGATGTGATCGCATGGTAGTAGTTACCGGTGCGACAGGCCATATAGGCAATGTGTTGGTGAGAAAGCTTGTTGAAGACCACATTTCCGTCAGAGCTTTATTTGCGCCCGGAGATGATCTCAAGGCTCTAAGTAACCTTCCCGTTGAACTGATACCGATGGACATTCTTGATTCTGATGGGCTCGTTAGAGCATTTGACGGAGCAGAGGCAGTATTTCATCTTGCCGGGATAATCACTATAATGCCCTTTTTTCAGAAGCGCGTATACAGGGTAAATGTGGAAGGCACCAAAAACGTTATCACTGCCTGTCGAAAAGCTGGGGTTAAAAGGCTTGTTTATGTGAGCTCTGTTCATGCATTGAGCGAGCCTGAAAAAGGTGCTACGATCGACGAGAATTTCGAGTTCAACGCAAAGAAAGTATATGGATGTTACGGAAAATCAAAAGCAATAGCTGGCATGGAAGTAGAAAAAGCGGCTTCCCGGGGTCTTGATACTGTTATTCTTTGCCCAAGTGGTGTCATAGGGCCATATGATTACAGGGGTTCTGAAATGGGAAAGTTGTTTGAAGACTTTTTAAAAGGAAAATTTCGCATAGCGGTCGATGGATGCTTTGACTTTGTGGATGTTCGGGATGTAGCAGATGGAA
>QNAR01000030.1 GCA_003643975.1 Thermotogae bacterium
AAATCTAGCCAAAAGGCTTCCAGCCTTTCCAATTCCGACAACTGATATTCTCATCTTCTTTTTCCTCCGGTGTTAAAATTATACATCAGGAACAAGAAAAGAAGCTTGAAAAGCTCTCAGGACTTTCTTTCATGAGGAGGATTTATTTTGAAGTGCAAAAAATGTTCATCAGAAGCGATAATACATCTAAAGCAGCACAACATAGCCCTTTGCCCTGAGCATTATGAAGAGTTTTTCTATTCCAGGGTAAAAAAGGCCATAAAGAGATATAGGATGTTCGGCCCGGATTGGAAAATTCTAGTAGCTGTTTCCGGAGGTAAGGATAGTCTTGTGCTATGGGAAGTGTTGAACAATCTCGGCTATGAAGCCGATGGATTATATATAGACCTCGGCATTGGCAAATACTCCGAAACTTCAAAAACCAAAGCTGTCTCTTTTGCCGAAAAGAGAGGTCTTAAACTTTTTATCTCTAGCGTGAGAGATTATCTTGGCGGACTTTCCACCCCTGAAGCAGCCAAAATCATGCGTAGAAAAACCTGTTCTATTTGTGGGCTGGTGAAAAGATATATAATGAACCGCTTTTCACACGAATCAGGATATGATGTAATAGCCACGGGACACAATCTCGATGATGAAGCTGCAACGCTCTTTGGAAATCTGACTCACTGGCAATTGGGATATCTTGAAAAACAGTATCCCGTTTTACCAAAGACACATCCGAAACTAACACCAAAGGTAAAACCTTTGATTCTTCTCACTGAGAGAGAAGTGGCAACCTTTGCACTTATGAAAAGCATTGACTATATCATGGTGGAATGTCCTGCTTCGAAGGGGGCTTCTTCGATGTTATACAAAGAGCTTTTGAACATTCTGGAGGTTAATCAGCCAGGCACCAAACATCGCTTTCTAACAGAATATTTCAAGGTCAAGGACATTTTTTCTGGCCAGGAAGGGAAAATAGAGTTGAAAGAGTGCAGCATTTGTGGCTATCCCACGACTCAGGACATATGTTCCTTTTGCAAACTACAAGAAGGGATTAATAAACGGATAAATGAGAAAGGGCGTTAAACTTTTTCTGCCATTCAATCTGGTGGCTCTCATGTTTTTTGGGCTTTTGGCGATATTTTCTGCCACGTATGGCAACAGGTTTTCAGGTTTGTTTTATAGGCAATTGTTCTGGGATGCACTTGCTTTCTCTGTGTTTTTAGTCGTTTCCAGACTTAGTTTCAGATTTTGGAAGGCCATTGCTACATGGTTGTTGTTGCTTTCCTTGCTGTTGTTAGTAATCGTATTGTTGCTCCCTCCCGTTTCTGGTTCGAGGCGCTGGATAGACTTTGGTGTTGTCAGCTTCCAACCTTCTGAAGTGGCAAAGTTCGTGATAATTCTCTTTCTGGCAAAAATATATTCGGAATCCCGGAAAAACTTTTACATAGGGGTTGCCATTACTGGGTTACTCGCGTTTCTCATATACAAAGAGCCTGATCTGGGAATGACCATGATGATTCTTGGAATCTGGTTTTTCATCACCTTTTTCAGTAGAAGATTCGATAAATGGATTCTTATTGTACTGATAGTCGGGCTTGTTATTTTACCTTTGCTTTTGTTTTTTGGGCTTGAAGAATATCAGATGAATAGAATTTTGAGCTTTATGAATCCCGAAAAATATGCATCGAGCTCCGCGTATAACACTGTACAGGCAATCAGAGCTATTGGTTCCGGTGGCTTTACAGGGAAAGGATTGCTGTTGGGAGTTATGAATAGATATGGTTATGTTCCTGAAGACCATACCGATTTCATTTTCTCTGTTATTGGCGAGGAATTGGGATTTGTGGGTACACTCACATTGCTCATGCTTTACAGCTTGTTAATGCTCAATATATGGAAAGCCACAAAAAGAGCCCCGGACATGTTTTCATATCTCGTTTCCGCTGGAATCATGATTACTTTTTTCATGCATATAACTGAAAACATCGGGATGAACCTGGGATTAATGCCTGTTACTGGCATTCCGCTTCCCTTTGTCAGTTATGGGGGAAGTTCTGTTATGATATTTGCAGCCCAACTTGGGATGACATATAGATTACTTGCTGGCAATATCGAGGCTAAATTAATCTCCAATGAGATATAATCAAAATATCAAGATGATATCTTGTAGAAAATGAGCCAGATATAATATTCATTATCTTTAGAATTTTTAAAATTTCGCCTACACTATCAAAGCGTTATTTGAATTATAAAAGGAGGTTACCCTATGAAGATCGTTGAATCCGTTCCCAATTTCAGCGAAGGTAGAAAACAGGAAGTAGTTGAAGCTATTGTGGACGAAGCCAGAGCAGTTGACAAAGTCTGGGTTCTCGATTATTCAAGTGACCCGGATCACAATAGATCGGTTGTGACCATAGCCGGTGATCCCAATGCTGTTGTCACAGCGCTTTTCAATATGTCTAAAAAGGCCCAGGAGTTAATTGACCTTAGAAAACACCGGGGTGAGCACCCCAGAATGGGTGCTGTTGATGTAATTCCCCTTGTACCTATCATGGGAATCACAAAAGAAGAATGTGTGGAGCTTTCAAAAGAGCTAGGAAAGAAAATTGGAGAAGAGCTTGAGATACCCGTTTACCTTTATGAATATTCTGCAAGCTCAAAGGAGCGAGAAAACCTTTCAGGGATAAGGAAAGGGGAATTTGAGGGTTTTCATGAGAAGATAAAGCTTCCCAATTGGAAACCAGACTTCGGACCCGAAAAGGTTCATCCCACCGCAGGTGTTGTTGCAGTAGGTTGCAGAGAATTTTTAATAGCCTTTAATGTCAATCTCGGTACAGATAACATTGAAATTGCAAAGAAAATCGCAAAAGCTGTTAGACATATTAGTGGTGGGTTCAGATATGTCAAAGCTTTGGGCTTCAAACTGGAAGAGCGAGGCATAGTACAGGTCTCCATGAATTTAACGAACTACAAAAAGACTCCTGTGCACAGAGTTTTTGAAATTATCAAACTCGAGGCTGAAAGATATGGAGTTCCCATAGTTGGCTCAGAAATTGTTGGTATGGTCCCAATGAAAGCACTTCTTGATGTTGCAGATTTTTACTTGCGTCTCGAAAACTACGATCCTGATCTGGTTATAGAAAAGAAACTGCTTGATACCATCTCACGCGAGGCAGATGAACAATGAAACTCGATACCCTTATTGTGGGTCTTAAAGAAGTCGTTTCCCCTATTCGCAAAGGCCCTGTTAGAGGCAACGAGATGGGGCAGCTCAAAGTAAGAAAAGGAACAAATATTGGTATAAAGAATGGGAAAATCGCCTATATAGGAACAGAAAGACCGCCAGCATTAAGAGAAGTTCAGGCGCATGGGCTTGTTGCGCTACCGGGATTTGTTGATTGTCACACTCATATCCCCTTTATAGGTAATAGAAGTTTTGAATTTCTCATGCGTCTTGAAGGAAGAAGTTATATGGAAATCATGGAAAATGGTGGCGGCATTTTTTCAACCGTGAAAGCTGTTAGAGAAGCTTCAGAAGCTGAACTTTTTCGATACAACATGAAAAGTCTTGTAGAAATGGCACATTATGGAATCACCACAGTGGAGGGAAAAAGTGGTTACGGCCTTGACAAAGAATCAGAATTAAAACAGCTCAGCGTGCTGAAACGGCTGAATGCTTCCCAACCCATTGATGTGGCTTCCACCTTTTTGGGCGCACACGCTTTTCCAGATGGTTACCACAAAAAAAGTGAATATCTTGAATACCTGCTTGGCTTTGTTGATAAAGTAAAAAAATACACAAATACGGCTGACATATTCTGTGAAAAAGGGGTGTTTGAACCGGAGGAAAGCAGACGATTCCTGAAAGAATTAAAAAGAAGGGGATTCAGGATAAGATTACACGCTGACGAACTCGCTGCTTCTGGCGGGGGAAAGCTTGCCGTAGAATTGGGAGCTGTTTCAGCTGACCACTTGATTGCAGCCGACGATGAAACGCTTAGAGCTATTGCAAGCAGTGATGTTACGGCAGTATTAATGCCCGGAACTTCCTTCTTTCTGAGAGAAAAATATGCCAGAGGAGATTTTTTGATCAGTCATAATGGAATCGTTGCATTGGGATCGGATTTCAACCCCGGGTCCTGTAACATCTATGACCCCCTTCTTGTAATTCATCTGGCTGTTTCGCGCAATGGGTTAAAGGTAGAAGAAGCGATAACCGCTTATACTGCAAACAGTGCGCACGTGCTGGATGTGGCTGACAGGAAAGGGTTGCTGGAGATAGGATACGATGCCGACCTTGTGCTTCTCGATTTGGAGAGCTATCTTGATTTACCTTACATGTTCTCCAGAGAAGCTTTTGCCGCCACCATTAAAGAAGGAAAAGTGATCGCTGGTGATCTTTGAGATAGTGGTAACCGGTAAATTGAAAACGGATTTCATCAAAAAAGGTGTGGAGCGTTACTTAAAGTGGCTCTCCCCTTATGCTGTGATTAAAATTACGACTTTGCCATTGGGTAAGGGAAACAACATTGAAGAGATAAAGAAAGAAGAAGCAAAGCGATACCTAAGTATATTAGAAGCTGAAAAATATGCCCATATTTTGATTCTCGATGAGAGGGGAGAAATGCCAACTTCTGTTCAGTTTGCATCAAAGCTGAAAACATGGCAAAATAGAAGTGTTAAGAAGGTGTTTTTTCTCATAGGTGGACCCTATGGTTTTTCAAGTGAAATACTGAGAAGCAAGTGGGAGCTTCTCTCTTTGTCAAAGCTGACCTTTACCCATGAAATGACGGTGCTGTTGCTTTTAGAGCAACTATACAGAGCAGAAACGATACTTTTGGGAAAAACATATCACTATTGACTATTGATCTGGAGGTGTTAAATTACAGTGGAAGACCCAGCCAGTACTGGTGACCCTCTCTCGTTGTTCTTGAACTTTCTGTTTCTTGTGCTTTTGATCTACCTTTCTGGCCTTTTTTCCGGTTCTGAAACCGCTCTTACTTCTGTGAGTAGGTTGAGGTTAAGGAAACTCCTAAAAGAAGAGAAAGACAAATCCATGCGACAAATTCTTCAAGCATCGCTTGAAAAGCCCAATAAGATGCTTACGGCAATTCTCATAATGAATAACCTGGTCAATATTCTTGCATCTTCCGTGGCAACGCTTCTGGTGTTGAGAGTATTGCCAGAAGGTGCTCAAAGCACCGCAGCGGCGATAGTAACTGGTGTAATGACATTTCTAATCCTTGTCTTTGGTGAAATAACCCCTAAGATCCATGCCAGAGAAAATGCCGAAAAAGTCTTCCGAAGGATCATAAGTTTCATTTCGTTTGTCACTAAAGTTCTCACCCCTGTTATCTGGATTCTTATGAATATTTCCAATGCGCTGATAGTGTTAAGAGGGGGAAAGAAGGTTAGAGAAACTCCTTTTATAACCGAAGATGAAATCATCTCGGCTGTCGATGTAGGGCATGAAGAAGGGGTATTGCTTCCTGAAGAGAGACGTATGATGAAAATGTCCCTGGAGTTGAAGGGCACCTCTGTCAAAGAAATAATGACGCCAAGGGTTGAAATTGTCTGCATAGAGGAAGATGCAGTGATTAGAGATCTTTTGAACCTCGTACATGAAGAGGGTTATTCACGGATACCAGTATATCGTGAAAATATAGACCGCATTGTCGGTGTTTGTTATGCAAAAGATATCATCGGCTATATTGCAGAGAGAAAGGATCCCGAAAGAATTTTAGACACAATCCCTGTAAAGGAAATCATGCGTGTTCCCTTTTTCATACCGGAAACTAAAAAGATTCATGACCTCATGAAGGAGTTCAAGCAGAAAAAAATCCATCTCGCCATTGTAGTGGATGAATACGGTGGCACAGCAGGGCTGGTGTCTATGGAAGATATCCTCGAGGAATTTACGGGAGAAATATTGGATGAATACGATGTAGAATCCGAAGAGATAACAATAGAAAAGATCGATGAAAGTACGTATATAATAGATGGAATGACACCTATAAACGATATTGAAAGGGAACTTGACATAAAATTTCCCGAGACGGAGTTTGAAACTGTCGGTGGATACTTACTTGAAATTTTAGAACGGTTCCCTGACGTTGGGGAAATAATCCACATAGACGGTTTCAACTTTGAAATTATTGCCATCGGAAAGAACCGCATTGAGAAAATAAAGCTCACTGTGGAACGGAGGAAAAAGAATGTTGACCAAAAAAGAGAAAAAACTGCTGATTGAAAAAGCCCTTGAAGCGAGAAAAAATTCATACTCTCCTTATTCGAACTTTGCCGTTGGAGCAGCCTTGTTAACCGAAGATGGAGAGATTTTTCTGGGAGCAAATGTTGAGAATGCTTCTTTGGGTCTTACCATATGTGCTGAACGCAGCGCTATTTTTTCTGCGGTGAGCTACGGAAAAAGAAAATTCAAGGCAATAGCGATTGCTGGATCGCAGGAGTCCCCTACACCACCTTGTGGTGCCTGCCGTCAGGTAATGACCGAATTTGGAGAGTTCGCGGTTATTCTGGTTGGACAAAATGAAATATTGGAAACCAGTGTATCTGAATTACTGCCGTTACAATTCGATTTAAAAGGAGAATAACAAAAAATGGAAAACCAAGAATCGAAAGCTGAAAAATCAATACGGTGTGAAACGATTTTCAATGGCAGTATCATAAAGGTAGAAAAGCACAAAGTTGAGCTTTCTGATGGTTCTGAAAGTTATCGGGAGGTTGTACGCCATCAGGGGGCTGTTGCGGTGGTGCCGATTTTCGGTGATAAGATAATACTTGTGAAACAGTTCCGCTTTCCTGTTGGGCAATTTTTGCTGGAAATTCCTGCTGGAAAACTGGAGAAAGATGAAGAGCCAGAACTTTGTGCTATCAGGGAGCTTAGAGAAGAAACTGGTTACAATGCCCAGAAATTGACGAAATTAGGAGAGCTTTACACTTCGCCAGGATTTTCAGATGAAAAAATCCACGTCTTTCTTGCCGAAGTTGTACCCGATGGAGAACCAGAACCCGACCCCGGAGAGTTTGTAGAGAAAATTGAGCTTTCTTTCAAGGGCATTGTAGAAGACGTTCTTTCAGGTAAAATTTTAGATGGAAAGACCGTTGCTGGAATACTCATGGCTGAAAAATATCTGACAGGTGGTGAAAGAAATGGTTAGAGTAAGATTTGCTCCAAGCCCAACTGGACATTTACATGTGGGAGGAGCCAGGACGGCTCTTTTTAATTATCTTTATGCCCAACATGCCGCCGGGAAATTCATTCTAAGGATAGAAGATACAGACATGGAAAGATCAACGAAAGAATCCGAGGAAAAATTAATCGAATCTTTACTATGGATGGGCATTTCATGGGATGAAGGTCCGGACATTGGCGGTCCTTATGGCCCGTATAGACAAAGCGAACGAAAATTCACATACAGACAAATGGCTGAGCAATTGTTAGAAGAAGGAAAAGCATACGAAGTTTTTGCATACCCTGAAGAAATCAAAAAGCTACATGATGCTCTGATGGCTATGGGGAAAGCACCACATTATACTGAAGAGATGTTCAAAGAGTTCGATACTCCAGAAAGGCGTAGGGCTTTTAAAGAAAAAGGTCTGACTCCCGCTGTCTTTTTTAAGATGCCGAGAAAGGAATATGCCTTTATAGATTTGGTAAAAGGCGAAGTTGTTTTCAAAGAAGGTTCGCTGGGCGATTTTGCCATTATGAGATCCAACGGTTTGCCAATTTACAATTTTGCCGTCGTTATAGATGACATATCAATGGAGATAACTCATGTGATCAGAGGTGATGATCACCTTTCCAATACACTGAAGCAGCTGGCTCTTTATGAAGCTTTTGGAATTGTACCACCAAAATTCGCACATGTGTCAATGATACTTGGTCCTGATGGAAAAAAACTCAGCAAAAGGCATGGAGCAACTTCTGTGGAAGAATTCCGTGACAAGGGATTTCTTCCTGAAGCCTTTATAAATTATCTCGTCCTGTTAGGCTGGTCCCACCCTGAAGGGAAGGAAATAATGTCTATCGATGAGATGATCAGGGAGTTCTCGATTGAGAGGCTTCACTCAAGCCCTGCCGTTTTTGATGTCACCAAAGCTCGTTGGATGAACGGCGTTTACATCCGCCAGGTGAATCTGGAAAGAGTTACAGAGCTGGCAATTCCCTATATAGTCGAAAAGGGTTATATGACAGAGGAACAGGCTAAGGCAAATATAAAGTGGCTTAGGAAAGCCGTAGATTCTGTGCGAAAAAGCGTTGAAACCATTGAAGAGATTCCAGAAAAACTCGAAGTCTATTTCAAAGGGCCTGAAATTATTGAATTGCCTGTGAAAACGGAAGAAGAGAAACAGGTAGTACTTGTTTTGAAAAAAATCAGAGAGCATCTTGAAGAACTCGATGTTTGGGACCATAAGGCAGTTGTAGATATTGTTAAAAATGCGGTAAAAGAGATCAAACCAGACAGGAAGCTCTTCTATCAGACCTTCAGAAAGGTCCTCACGGGTATGGATGAAGGGCCAGAACTCGTTGAGATTCTCTTTTTGCTTGGAAAAAATAAAGTTACAGATAGGATAGATAGGGCGGTGGGCAATCTGTGCTGAAAATAACGAATACCCTCACAGGAAAAAAAGAAGAATTTATTCCAATAAATTCCGGCGAGGTAAAAATTTATGTCTGTGGACCCACGGTGTACAACTTTGTTCATCTTGGAAACAGTAGACCAGCTATTACTTTTGATGCTTTCAGGAGATATCTTGAATATTGCGGCTACAAAGTTACACTCGCCCAGAATTTCACGGATATAGACGACAAAATCATCATCAAAGCCAATGAAGAGGGTGTGGATTCACTGGAAATAGCCGAGCGTTATATCATCCAGTACTGGAAGGATTCTATGGCTTTGGGTATAAGGCCAGCCAATTTTCACCCGAGAACAACACATTATGTTGATGAAATAATCGACTTCATCGAAGATCTTATTGCAAAGGGTTACGCTTACATTTCCGAGGGTGATGTTTATTTTGACGTTTCAAGTTTTGACGATTATGGCAGGCTTTCTGGAAGAAAGCTGGAAGAACTCATTGCGGGAGCCAGAATACAACCTGGCGAAAAGAAAAGAGCACCGGAAGACTTTACACTGTGGAAAGCCGCAAAGGAAAATGAACCCTATTGGGAAAGTCCCTGGGGGAAAGGAAGGCCTGGCTGGCATATTGAATGTTCGGTCATGTCTACCTGCATTCTTGGGAAGACCTTTGATATCCATGCGGGAGGGTCAGACCTGATATTTCCCCATCATGAAAACGAAAGGGCCCAGTCGGAGGCGAGATATGGAAAGCCCTTTGCTAGATACTGGATGCACAATGGCATGATGAGGTTCGCTGGCTCAAAAATGTCTAAATCAATGGGGAATTTTATAACAATAAAAGAAGCTGTGAAAAAATATGGAAAAGATGCCATACGTTATTTCGTGTTTTCAAAACACTACCGTTCGCCAATTGATTATTCAGAAGATCTGCTTCAAGAAGCAAAGATAGCTGTTACAAGAGGAAATCAAATATTAGATGACTTTGAACAAAGCCTGGGAGAAAAACAGCCTTTCGCCAAGAAAACCCCCTGGGTAAGCGAGAAAATAACCGAGTTTAAGACATATCTCGACGACGATTTCAACACTCCGAAAGCACTCGCGCTGATTTTTGAAATGATAAACGAAGTCGCCAACGCTTCTGAGAAGTTGCGAAGGTTGGAAGCTTTTCATCTTGTTAGAAACGAGTTTGGACCAGTATTGGGAATATTTGACTTTCCAGAAAGCGGACACTTTGATATTGATGGTCTTGTGAAAATACTCATAGATCTCAGAGATCAGTTTAGGAAGGAAAAGAACTACAAAAAATCAGACGAAATAAGAGATAGGCTAATGAGCTTTGGCATAAAGCTGATGGACACCCCTAGTGGTACTAAATGGTCATTCTGATCTCGTAACAAGCAAAAGAGTCATCCGTAAAGGGTGACTCTTTTTATTAGTATACACTTGACTATCTAACCTTTAAGATGGTATAATTTTGTTGCGAGACGTTCATTGCCCCGACGCTCCGCTAAAGCTTCCGGGGCTTTTTTCATTTCATTATGAATTTCCCCTTTAATGCATTGTCGTCATATGAATACCATGAAAAAAACGCAATTCCACTTTCTACTTCTGAACCCATCATTGCACCCAGAACGGTACCGGCATTTATAAAGAGGGAGAAAGAATGGTCAACAGGAACCTCTTTGGAAAACTGTGCAAACAGGGCATTATCTTTTAGGGGAGTCATTTGTTGAAGCCAGCTATCTGTTTCAACTTTATTAGCTAAACTGGAAATGATATATCCATTGTCAACCCATATATATAGGTCTTGCTCGGTTTTTACGGTATCTTCTTCAACCGTATATGCGATATCTGCTTCTTTCATCAGAGAGAGAAGCTCATCATAACTCCCATTAAACCCTATTTTGCTAATCAGTTTCAGAGGGAGAGGCGCAGGTGCAGTCTCGCTCTCATCAGTAGTGTCATCACCCATTTGCATACTCATAAAGCTATTCAAAAGTGCATCTACATCGAGCTCGACATCAACGAGAAGCTCGCCTGTGAGTTTGCTGGAAATTTTGTCGAAAAAGTCTTTAGATAGTGCTGGAATAGTGCTTGTAGTAAGAGAAAGATTGAACCGATCGCTCAATATGCCCTCTGCGTCAGCTATGGAACGTGTTTTTAAAGATAGTGCCGCGAAAGAAAATCTTGGATTAGCCTCCAGCTCTTTAACGGAAGCGCTTCCAAAAAGAGAGCGGAGCTTTTCGGCAGACTCAGGCGTTTTAGCTGATAATGTACCTTCACCTTTCAAGAAACCATCCTCGAAGTAAAGAACAGCCTTTTGGTCAAATTCCTCATCGCCACCCACCAGATACATGAATCCATTTGGAAAATCGCTGATGATATTAGAAACCTGATAACCTTTTTTCACGGTGGAGTACGCATCTACATCGCCTACGTAAAGATATTTTCCATCGGTGACGATTTTCAAACTGAAATTTTCAGGAAGAAATTGGGGAAGAACACTTTCAATTGCTTTCTTTGCATTTTCGGCTTTGTCAATAGGACCAAGAATCACGATGTTTTTTGCACCCGATTCCGTATTCCAAGTAGCCACGGCGAGATCGGCCGAAAAAGCACTGTAAATAGTTTGGGGATCCTGACCGTTGTTGTAAGCAGCCATTTCGATATACTGTGCTGCAATCTGATCAAGTGCCAGCTGGTTTATGAGCACATCACCGAGAGTTGTTCCCTTCAGCTTTTCATAGTTACCTTTGAGGTCTTCAATTAGAAGAACATTCAAAGCTGAGGAAGGAATTTTTGCAGCAAGCTCTTCAACTGAAGCTAAAGTAGTAATAGCTACCAAAAAAAACAGAAAAAATACAATACCCCTTTTCAATAGAACCACCTCCAACCATTTCTATTCTATATTATGACAGGCTATAAATCTTTCCCGTTCAGAAAAATTTTAACAGACTGACTGATAGTTTCCAATAAACAGTCGATACGAGGGAAAATCAAAGAAGAGTTGGCGTAAAATTGTAATATTCCATGATAATAGTTTCGCCAGCCCGTTGACTAAAACCCATTTATGATTTAGGTTTGTAACAGGATGCGTTAGGAGGGATGAAAATGGGAGAGAAGGAGTTAATGGAAAGTCTGAAGTCCTCAGAAGCAAGATGGAAAGAAAGAGTGTTGAACCCTGTTTTGAAACGCTTTCCAGAGCGGAAAAAACGTTTTGAAGCATCTTCGGGTACCGAGATTAAACAAGTTTACACGCCTTTAGACATTTCCGGATTTGATTATATCAACCAGTTGGGTTTCCCGGGTGAATATCCTTTTACTAGAGGGGTTCAGCCTACCATGTATCGTGGGCGTTTTTGGACCATGAGGCA
>QNAR01000031.1 GCA_003643975.1 Thermotogae bacterium
ATACAGATTTATGATTCCCCTGTCCGGGGCCATATTCTCTGCGCTTTTCATACCCGGCGAATCGCTTACAGCGAGCATTTTAGTTGCCCTTGGGCTTGCAATAGTGGGAATTGCTGCAGTCAATTACAAAAGAAATTAAATATTTCTATTTTGCTTTTTTAGGGCGTTATTGATTTTTTTGTTTCTTAAATTCAGTTCTTCTACTTTCGTGTTCAGAGCTTTAAGTACTTCTGGTAAGTTAAGTCCTTTCTTTCGACAGGAACTTTTTAAGCTTGTCATTTTACCGGTATTCAAATCAAACCCCAGATGCTGGAGAATCATATAAAGTTCATGATGTAAATCAGCAATCTCTTTCAAAGTCATTTCTTCGGAGACATTTGGTAGCATAATATCATCTCCTTTCTGTTCTCAGCTATTACTTTAACGAAAAAGATCAGTTTCTTTAAAAGCCAACAATCAAAATGGCTCAGAATGAAAGGTAACGCTTTTTGATACATCTGCTTGAGTGAATTTTTTTAATGGTTTTGCATTTCCAATTTTTATAAGCTCTGAAAAGTTTGTAAAACCGCTTAAAGCCGAAGATATGCCAGAGATATCACATTCAAGTTCTGGTTCTTTTCTATTTTTTTGAATAACGAGCTTTCCGTTTTCTGCTTGGATTTCGAATGTTCCATTATTTTCTTCAAGCAGGTTATCCATAACCTTTATTCTTAAAGGAGTCATTTCAAAATCAACATTGAGCCCATTAAGGCTTTCAAGGTTCAGTACTCTTATCATCCCGGAGGTCTCCAGCTTCTCATCAGTTGGTCTATCAGCAAGGTAAGGCCACAGTTCGAAATCTTCAGCGGTATAGAATGTGATTTCTTTTACCTGGTGAGAAAGAGATCTCAAGTAGCCAAGCATCGAGAGTTTTGTTTCTTGATCTATGTAATAGAAGTCTTTCACCGTAAGATAAGAATCGAAACCTTTTTCACTCCTGCTGAGATATTGTGTTAACATTCCGGTTATTTTTTCGTTCCGGCTGAATTTCACAACCCCTGTTGATGCTTCATCATTGAAAAAGACTTTTAAATGCCTTCGCCATTGGTGATCATTTCTAATAGCTAAATTATAATGCGTCCTGGCCATCTGGTTGTAGAAAGCTTTCACGTCACTGTCCGGGAAAGATAAAAACTGATAATTCATTGACGGGTTGCTTTCCACTTTGATTGTAGTAGGTGGAAGAACGAGTTTTTTTGTTTTGAAAAAGAGTTCCCAGCCGTATTTTCTATAAAAATCCACATTGAAGGGATACAAGACAGAAACTTGCATGCCTTTTTCCCTCATCGTCTTGGCGGCATTTTGCAGCATGAACCTTATAGCACCCTTCCCCCTGTAATCAGGTCTGGAGCATACAAGCCCTATCCCGCCCATGTTAACCATTGAATTCCTCAACCTCATTTTGAAGGGATAGAGTATATAACCTGCAACGACCAAGGAGCTTTCTTGAACGGTATAGAGCTCTGCACCACCGCTTAAGGCTTCTGCTATATACTTTCTCAAAAGTTCGTGGCGTGAATGCCTGACAGCAAAAGAAAAACTCGCAATTTTCTCAAAAGTTCCTATATCCTCGCTTTTTCGGTATTCAAACATGAAAACTATCCCCCTCTATAACGTATATGTACTCATATAAAGAATAACATGCAAAAATTTGATAAGACATAAATTCAATCTGTTATAATTTTATTGCCTATTAATGGATGCCTCGTTATATCTTTGGTTTTTCTCCGAGTTTTGCAACGATTTATCGTGATTTTGATTTCACTGATGCTCCGAGCAAATTGAGGAAAATTTTTAAGGAGGGGTTATGCATGAAGAAGGTTCTTGTTTTTCTCTTTATTGTCCTGCTGATGACAGTAGCTCTCCCAAAAGTGACCATCACTTTATGGCATGCAATGAGTGGAAGCAGACTACCTGCAGTTGAGGCAATTGTTAACGGATTCAATGCTACACATCCTGACATCGAGGTTGTAGCTCAGTTTACAGGTTCTTATGCTGAAACGCTAACTAAGGCCATCGCCGCGTACAGAGCAAATGATCAACCGCACATCGTCCAGGTTTATGAAGTGGGATTACAAACGATGCTCGATAGTGGTGCAATAGTACCGGTGTATGAATTGGCTGGTCCGGATTTCGATTGGGGAGATGTGATAGGACCTATTCTTGAGTATTATTCAGTTAATGGAAAGCTCTACTCAATGCCTTTTAATTCATCGACCGCAATATTGTACTACAACAAAGATATTTTTAAAGCCGCAGGCTTAGATCCAAACAAACCGCCTACAACCTTCAGTGAGCTCTATGAGTACGGGAGAAAGATTGTTGAATCTGGAGCAGCTCCTGGGGGAATTTCCTTTGGCTGGCCTGCCTGGGTCTTCGAGCAGATGCATGCTTACCATGCCCAGTTCTATGCAAACAACGAAAACGGAAGAAAGGCTAAGGCTACTGAAGTTTACTTCAACAAAGACTTCGGTATCGACGTCATGGCTGAATGGATGAAGTGGGCTCAGGACAAAGTGTTGGTTTACGGTGGAAGAGAATACAGTGCTAACCAGGCTTTCCTATCAAGCCAGGTAGCGATGCTTATCCAATCGACATCATCCGTGGGCTCGATTGAATCCAAAGCTAATTTCAATGTCGGAACAACATTCCTGCCGAGGATAGAAGGCTATCCGAGAGGAAATTCAGTTATCGGTGGCGCAACGCTTTGGGTCATGAAAGGGCATACTCAGAAAGAATATGAAGCCATCTGGGAATTTCTTCAATATGTGATGAAAACGGAAGTTACAATGCAATGGCATAAGTCTACCGGATATTTCCCGGCTACAAACAGTGCCGTTAAGGCTCTTTTAGACGAAGGTTGGTTTGTCGAACATCCGAACCACCTGACCGCATTCTTACAGATTCTCTCTGGCACAAGGGTTCCTGAGGCTCAGGGTGTAAGGCTCGGGAATTTTGTTGCCATAAGGGACGTCGTTGATTCTGCTATTGAGGAAGCCCTTCAATACACAGGTACAAACTATAAAAAAGAGGCGAAGCGCATACTTGATAATGCTGCCAAGAAGGCCAATACTATTCTTGAAGAGTACACAATGATTTACGGTAAGTAATTGCATTCCTACATGCCGGGGGAGGAAGAATTCCCCCGGTTTCAGTTTTCACTCAGAGGTGGTAAAATGCAAAGACGATTTCCTAATAAAGTTCTACCTTATTTGCTTGTCTCTCCTTCAATTGTGGTTGTGATTATTTTTCTTGTAATTCCCACAATACAATCTCTATACATGAGCTTTTTCAGGGTATCCCCATTTGGGGACAGACTCATTTTTGTAAAGCTCTATAACTTTACCAAACTTTTCAAATCGACAGATTATGTCCATAGCTTGCTTATTACGCTTGTCTTTGCTGCTGCTGTCGTTGCATTGGGTATTACCATAGGCTTGTTGATCTCTGTTGTTCTCAATCAACGGTTAAAGGGATTGAATTATTATCGCACTCTTTTCATCTGGACTTATGCTATTTCACCAGCAGTTGCGGGGACAATCTGGGCGTTGATGTTTGACCCATCGAGCGGACCAATAGTTTACATAATCAAGACTCTTTTCAATGTAAAACTGAACTGGATGATGAACGGAAATCTTGCTCTTGTAATTGTTATCATCGCTGCTTCTTGGAAAATGCTCGGGTACAATATCATCTTTTTTCTTGCAGGATTGCAAACGATTCCAGAGGAACTTTTAGAAGCCGCTTCCATTGATGGAGCTTCAAGTGTTAGGAAGTTTTTTAAGATCACGTTGCCACTGCTCTCACCAACAACCTTTTTCCTGCTTATAATGAATATGCTTTACGCTTTTTTCCAGGTGTTCGGGCTTATTGATATAATGACGAAAGGCGGTCCTGGAAATGCAACGGAAGTGTTGGTATATAAATTGTACCGGGATGGATTTATCAATTTAGATACTGGTTTCGCTTCTGCGCAGTCTGTGGTGTTGTTTGTATTTGTTGCGATTCTCACAGCGCTCCAGTTCAAATACGCTGAGCGACGAGTCTTCTACGGATAGGTGGTGTGAGCTGTGAAAACAAAAAAGAGCAAAATTGTCCTAACATATATTTTTTTGTCGATTATGCTGGTTGTTATTATCTTCCCTGTATATTACGCTTTCACCATGAGCACCTTCAATTCCAAGGAAGCGTATAGCTTTCCTCCAAGGTTTTTACCAAGTACGCACATATGGGAAAACTACAAAACGGCCTGGACAACGGTGAATATGGGCAGGCTCATTTTCAACAGTTCTTTTATTTCAGTGACGGTAGCGCTGGCAAAAATCGGGCTTTCTATTATGGCCGCCTTTGCATTCACTTATTTTGGCGAATTTAAGGGAAAATTCTTTTTCTTCACAACCATTTTGATAACACACATGCTACCTTTACCTATTCGTATTGTTCCCACCTATGATCTGATGCGATCCTTTGGCTGGATTAACACCTATTACGCTCTCACTATTCCCTTTTTCGCCAGTGCCACGGGAACTCTATTATTCAGGCAACTATTTTTGACTGTTCCACCGTCTCTGTCAGATGCTGCAAGAATAGATGGTGCAGGTCCGATGAGATTCCTTGTGAATGTACTCATTCCGCTTTCTAAGACAAACATAGGAGCTCTCTTTCTCATAGAATTTACTTACATGTGGAATGTATATCTCTGGCCTATGATTATCACAAACTCCAACAATATGAGAGTTGTCCAGATTGGGATAAAAATGCTGCTAGCGAGTGAAGCTCAAGCAGCCGATTGGAACATTATAATGGCTGGAACGATTCTCGCCATGCTACCTCCTCTTCTCGTGCTTTTGATTTTCCAAAAAACCATTATGGAAGGCTTTAGCCTGAAAGAGGAGAAGTAAAGCTGTATGTATAACATAACTTTGGACATGGCTCTTGCTGGGTTTTTAAACTGGAAAAAATTCCAGCCATCAGCATAATTAGCCCGAGAAAGCCACATGTCAGTGAATCAGTAAAACTCTATTTCCCATTGAATTTCTGCAACCTTTGACAGCGTGTGATATATGGAACAGTACTTTGTTGCGAGCTCAAAAGCTTTTTTGATTTTTTCATGATGAGAAGCACTTTTCATCTTAACTGAAATCCTGCACCACCTCAAAGTGGTCGGGATTTCCTTCCTTTTTTCACCGCTGAGATCCAGATCAACAGATTCCCAATGGATTTTCATCTTTTTTGCTATATCAAGAAAAGTAGAATATAGGCATGAACCAAGAGCAAGAAGGATAAGATCATAAGGTGCAAATTCTCTTGGACCAATCTTCAGTTCCACGTTTTTCCCGTTTTTTCCTAAGCCGTTAAATTCACCATCGAAAGTCAGCTTCACCTGCTGCATGATCGAAAAGTACCTCCTTACTTATTTTCATTTTCAAATATTTTCACGATTTATTTATTTTACTTCTTTGCCAATATCTTTGTTTGTGCGAATCTTTAGCTATTTGCGTTAATTAGGCTTTAAAGATTGCTCAGGCTATCTATATGAAAATAACAGAAAATTGCTTGAAAATATCTTCATCATATTGTTGTATTGTCCCTTAAGGGGAAACGAAGGTGGGAGGTGTTTTTTTATGAAAAAGGGCACTATACTCGTGCTGATACTGATTTTTAGCACGATATTGCTTGGTGTAACTTACAAGAGAAATGAAACTCTGTACGCGGGTGGAGGACTCTGGGCACCACCAAACAACTGGAACCCGGTAACCCCATGGGCCGCTGTTACAGGCACAGTAGGATTGATCTATGAACCCCTTTATTTGTATGACCCGCTTTCTGATGAAATGATACCATGGCTCGCTGAAAAAGGGGAATGGAAAGATCTTAACACATATGAGTTGAAAATCAGAAAAGGGGTTCGTTGGACAGACGGTACCTTTTTTAATGCAGATGACGTAAAATTCACCTTTGAACTCGCAAAGGATATCCCGGAAGTTTACTATAGCACCCTCTGGAAATGGCTGAGTAGCATTGAAAAAGTTGATGATTATACGCTAATCTTCCACTTTACGGAGCCACTTTACCATGAATGGGTTACAAACCTTTACCAGATCCCGATTATCCCTGAACATCTCTGGAAAGACAGGTCAAAGGAAGCCATTCTCACGGGAGCCAATGAAAATCCAATTGGTACAGGCGCATATCTTGCGGAGACATATGATCAGGATAGAATGGTTTACTTGAAAAACGCCACCTGGTGGGCAACAGAACTTCTGGGTATAGAACCCACTCCAAAGAGGATCGTATATTTGAGGGCAATGAGCAACAACGTTGCCCTCGGTATGATTATCAAAGGGGAGTTAGACATAAGTAATTTCTTCCTTCCCGGTATTCCAACGATTAAGAAATTTTACGGGATTCATACCTGGTTCGATGATGTGCCTTACATGTTATCAGATAACACAGCTTTCCTTTTCTTAAATACCACCAAAAAACCAATGGACGACCCGGAGTTCAGAAAAGCTGTTGCTTTTGCCATAAATTCAGAAGAAATCGTCGAAAAGGTATTCGAAAAACAGGTGCTCCCCTCAAATCCACTGGGATTCCTTCCCATAGATGCCTGGATGAAATATTATGATGAGGATGTTGTCACCAAATATGGCTTTGAATTCAACCCCGATATAACCAAGAGCATGTTAAAAGATGCCGGATATGTTGACAAAGACGGTGATGGTTTTGTGGAAGCTCCTGATGGTTCAAAGATTGAACTTTCGATCATTGTTCCGTTTGGCTGGACAGATTGGATGGAATCGATAAAGATAATAGCAAGCAATCTGAAAGCTGTTGGAATCAATGCGTTAGCTGAATTTCCAGATTTTGGAAGATATCAAGATGAGCTTTACGGTGGCAATTTTGATATGGCTATAAACAATTTTGGGAGCTATTTAAGCGTAACCGTTTGGACGTTTTACCACTGGTTATTCTTCCCGATCAGTGATTATCAAGCGAATGGAAATTTTGGTAGATATGACAATCCCGAAGTTTTCAAACTACTCGATGAGTTCAACAGAACACCTTTCGATAATGTAGAAGCTGGAAAAGAAATTGTTTCAAAGATCGAAGAAATTTTCCTGAAAGATATGCCTGCAATTCCTCTCAACGGTATGTGGTTCCAGGCAAGTGAAGCTGCGTGGACAAACTGGCCCAGCGAACACGGTCCCTTCCATTATCCCTGTACCTGGGGTGGCAGATGGCAGCTTGGTGGTCTTATGATGCTCACAGACCTTCAAAGCAAGTAATTGTTTCAACTTCCCCGCCTTTCCAGGAAAGGCGGGGTTTAAATTTTGGGAGGAAAGACAGTGGGAAAGTATTTAAAACGAAAAATAATCATATATCTGCTTACTTTCTTTTTCGCGGTTACGATTGACTGGGTAATTCCCAGATTTATGCCGGGAGATCCAATCAGGACATTGCTTTCAAGAGCAGCAATGAGGACTGAAGCCATGGATCTTTTGTACAATTACTATAACAAGGTTTTCAGTCTGGACCTTCCGCTATGGAAACAATATGTGAATTTCTGGGTTTCTCTGTTCAAAGGTGATCTCGGAACAAGTGTATATCTTTTTCCAAGTCCTGTTTTTGAAGTCATAAAGAGAGCGGTTCCCTATGATATTCTCTTGCTTGTTCCCGCGATACTTTTAAGTTGGATAGCAGGGAATAAGTTTGGAGCATTTGCTGCGAGAAAAAAGCGGCTTGATAACACCATATTACCGATATGGTATGTGATAACTGCTACACCATATATGTGGCTTGGAATACTTCTTGCCTGGGTATTTGGTGTGGTGCTTGGGATATTTCCCATTTCGGGAGCATACAGTTTTTCCATGAGTCCGAGCCTGAGCTGGGAGTTCATCTGGGATTATCTTAAACACTGGATTCTACCCTTTGGTTCACTTTTTATAGTTCAGCTTGGTGGCTGGGCGATTGGCATGAGGAATATGATTATTTATGAGTTGGAATCAGAATACTCGAGATATATGGAAGCCATGGGAGCCCCAGCGAAGCTCATAAGAAAGTATGCCTTCAGAAATGCGGTGCTACCTCAAATTACAGGATTGGCTTTACAGCTGGGTGTTATTGTAGCAGGTGCCCTTGCCACAGAGGTGGTTTTTTCTTATCCTGGCATAGGTTACCTCTTGCTTCAGGGAATTTTGAACGGTGATTATTTCCTCATTCAAGGGTGTTTCCTTTTCATTATACTTGGTGTTTTAATAGCGAACTTCTTTATAGATATCATTTATGTAATTGTGGATCCAAGGGTAAGGCGTGGAATGAGTGGTGAGACAGCATGAAATTCAGAAAAAGTGAGATACTCTTTTTTGCATTGCGGAACACAAAGCTAAGGATAGGGGTTTTTATCGTTGCCTTGTTTGCTTTTCTGGCTATTTTCGGTCCTTATTTCGCGAAATATGAACCCCAGGATTTTGCCGGGCCCGGCTATAATCCCCCTTCAGGCGAGTACTGGCTTGGGACCACGACTTTTGGTAGAGACGTCTTTTCCCAGTTCGTTTATGGTCTCAGATCGACCTTTCTTGTTGGGTTTGTAGGCGGAAGTATAGCAACTTTTATCGGACTTTTCGTGGGATTCCTTTCGGGTTACAAAGGAGGTTTAGCTGACGAGTTGCTCATGATGTTTACAAACATTGTGCTGGTTATTCCCACCATGGCATTGTTAATTATTCTTGCGGCTTATCTTAAGTATCGTGGTGTATTCCTTGAGAGTGTCTTCATTGGGTTTACAGCATGGCCATGGACAGCCAGAGCAGTAAGGTCGCAGACTCTTTCACTAAAAACCAGGGAATTTGTCAACCTCGCGAGAATAACAGGCATGAAACCTTTGAAGATAATTGTTGTTGAAATATTGCCAAATATGCTTTCATATGTGTTTATGGTGTTCATTCTGCAGTTTGGTGGAGCGATTCTCACAGCTGCTACATTGGATTTCATAGGGCTTGGTCCTACTCAAGGGATTTCCCTTGGGCTTATGATGCAACAGGCAGTCTTGTGGAATGCCATACAACTCGGTATGTGGTGGTGGGCAGTTCCACCCGGAATTGCAATTACAGCTATCGTTGGGGCAATGTATTTTATGAATACAGGATTGGATGAAGTTTTTAATCCTAAGCTCAGGGAGATGTGAACATGGCTTTGAAAATAAAGGATTTGAGAATATACTATCAGACGCTTCGCGGAGATGTAAAAGCTGTAGATGGTATTAGTTTTCAGGTAAAAGACGGGGAAATCATGGGGCTGGCCGGTGAATCTGGATGCGGGAAGTCCACTCTGAGCAATGCGTTGATTTTATTGAAGCCTCCTATGAAATATATCTCAGGAGAAGTGTTTTTAAACGACAAGAAACTCCCGATAGACAATTACGAAGCCATGAGAGCTAATAGATTTAGAGGAGTGTCCATCATTCCACAATATGCTATGAATGCATTGAATCCTATAAGAAAATTGAAACAGATTATCTCTGACCTTCTCGAACACCACGGAGAGAGCTTTGTAAAAATGAGGGATATGATAGAGGAAAGGTTGAAGTTGGTAGAGCTTGATGAAAAGGTGCTTGATCTTTATCCAATTGAATTATCTGGCGGAATGAATCAGCGTATGGTAATGGTTATCTCGACCTTGCTGAATCCATCATTGCTGTTAGCAGATGAAATCACTTCCGCTCTCGATGTTTCTTCTCAAAAAGCGGTTTCAAAAATGATTGTTGAATTTAGGGATAGAAAAATCGTAAGGAGTGTGATTTTTGTAACCCATGATATTTCAATTCTCTACCAGGTGGCAGACAGCATCATGATCATGTATACTGGCAAGCAAGTTGAAAGAGCTCCCACAGAGACGATCGTCAAAAATCCTCTTCACCCGTATACAAAGCTCCTCATCTCGTCTTTGCCAGAAGTAGGCATTAAATATTCTCAAGCTCCTCTTAAGGGAATACCTGGCAGGCCACCCGAGCTTTTGAATCCTCCAGAAGGTTGTAGATTCAAAGATAGGTGCCCTGTTGCCTCTGAAAAATGTGATGAAGAACCTCCATTGGTCGAAATAGAACCGGGCCACCAGGTAGCCTGCTGGAAGGTGGGAGCAATCGATGATTGAACTTAAAGATATCACAAAAGTTTATTCTCTTGGCGCTTTTGGAAAAAGAAAGCTCACGGCGGTTGATAATGTTTCATTTTCGATAGGAGAAGGGAAAATCATTTCCCTGATAGGTGAAAGTGGTAGTGGAAAAACAACTATTGGTAAAATGATGTTGAAATTAATCCCCATCACAAAGGGGCAAATACTCTTTCAAGGGAAAGACTTATCATTGTTCAAAGGAGAGAAACTCAAGGAATATTATCGCTATGTTCAAGGTGTGTTTCAGGATCCCTTTTCTTCTTTTAACCCCATATTTAAAGCTGACAGGATTTTTGAACTTGTAAAGAGTGAGTTCTTCCCGGAACTAACCGGGAGAGAATGGCAAATACACGTACTTGACGCTCTGGAATCCGTTGGCTTGAACCCTAAGACAGTTCTTAACAAGTTCCCTCATCAGTTAAGCGGTGGGCAGTTACAGAGGATGCTTATAGCAAGGGCGCTACTTCTTGATACAAAATTTCTCGTTGCTGACGAAATAATAAGCATGCTTGACGCTTCAACCAGAATCGATGTGCTCAACATATTGGCAGAGCTCAAAAAAGGCGGGCTTTCAATACTGTTTATTACTCATGATCTATCACTGGGTTATTACATAAGCGACGAGAGTATTATCCTTTATAGGGGGTCAGTAATGGAAGCTGGAAAAACTGAAAAGGTTTTTAGCACCCCCCTTCATCCATATACGCGTATGCTTCTGGATGCTGTGCCAAGGATTGATAGAAAGTGGACAACTTTTGAAATTCCAGAACGAAAAGCCGTTGGATCTGATACTATCGGCATGTGCAAGTATTATGACCGATGTCCACTGGCTACAAAGGAATGCGAAGCACAAGGGCTTATAAAAGTCGAAGAGGATCACCATGTCGCATGCTGGAGGTGGAATGATGTTTAACGAAGATTTTCTTTTCGGGGCTTCAATGTCGGGTTTTCAATTTGAAATGGGCGGGAATACTATGGATCCAAATACAGATTGGTTCCTCTGGGTTCATGACCAATATCTTCAGGAAAACAATGTGGTAAGTGGAGACCTTCCTGAAAATGGGTTGAACTACTGGGAAAGATATTCCGAAATTCATGCACTTGCTCTTGAGGCCGGGTTTAATGTTCTCAGAATAGGTATTGAATGGTCAAGAATTTTTCCCGATTCTACTTTTGACGCGGAGAGCCCGGAAGAACTGGAAGAACTCACAGATCATTTGGCTATTAAGCATTACCGAAAAATATTGGAAGATATAAAAGCCAGGGGTATGAAAACAATGGTCAACCTGAATCATTTTACCCTTCCTTTATGGCTACATGACCCTATAAAAGTGAACCGCAATCTCGATTTCAGTAAAGCTGGTTGGCTGGATGAAAGGAGCCCTCATGAATTCGCTAAATTCGCAGCTTTTGTGGTAAAAAATTTGGGAGAAGTTGTGGATTTTTGGTCTACCATGAATGAGCCGAATGTAGTAGCCAATTTGGGCTATTTTCAGAGGCCTTCGGGCTTTCCGCCTTCGGTTATAGACCCGGTGCTCTGGAAAAAAGCTTTAGACAATGAAATAAAAGCGCA
>QNAR01000032.1 GCA_003643975.1 Thermotogae bacterium
ATTACCCTTGACAGATGGGTGGAACTTCAAGAGCAGGGAAATCAGTGTTATTACTTTGTCGCTGATTGGCATGCGTTAACGTCTCATATAGATAGTACGGAAGGATTTAAAGAATGGACCATAGACATAATAAAAACTTATGTTGCAGCAGGACTTAACCCGGAAAAGTCAGTTCTTTTCATACAATCTGCTATCAAGGAGCACGCAGAACTCTTCTTACTTTTGTCAATGCTTGTCCCTGTGCCACGGCTTCAAAGAATGCCAACATACAAAGAGCAAAGAGAACAGATAACGGACAGGGATCTTTCCAGTGCGGGCTTTTTACTGTACCCCGTACTTCAAGCTGCTGATGTGCTCATGTATCTCGCTGATGGTGTTCCCGTTGGAGAGGATCAGGTTTACCACATAGAGCTCACCCGGGAAATTGCCAGAAAGTTCAACAACCTTTTTGCTGAGGTTTTCCCGGAACCAAAGCCAATTTTGTCTAAGGTGACAAAATTGCCGGGTACAGACGGCAGGAAAATGTCAAAGAGCTATGATAACTTCATTCTCATAGATAGTGACGAAAAAAGCCTTTGGAAGAAAATGGCACCGATGATGACAGATCCCGCACGCAAGCGAAGAACTGACCCGGGAGACCCTGAAAAGTGCCCTGTATGGCTCTATCACAAAGCTTTTACTCATTCTACCGATGAATTAGACTGGGTTAAACATGGGTGCAAAACCGCAAGTATCGGTTGTCTCGATTGTAAGAGGGTATTGCATAAGAACCTTGTGGCTAAATTACAACCTGTATGGGAAAAGCTAAAAGCTTTTGATGAGCATCCCGATATTGTAATGGACATCATTGAAGATGGAAATAAAAAAGCTCGTGAATGTGCACAAGAAACAATGAAGAAGGTAAGAGATGCCATGAAGGTGAGTTGGTAAGATGGAACAACTTAGGCTCGTTTATTCTTTGCCGGAGTTTGAAGGTCCGCTGGATTTGCTGCTCTTCCTCGTGAGGAAGCACAGGCTTGATATCCGCTCAATACCAATAACAATTATTGCGGATGAATTCCTTGCGCACATCGAAAAGATGAAAAAACTCGATATGGAAGTTACCACTGACTTCATTGTTATGGCTTCAACTCTTATGCAAATGAAATCAAAAGCTCTTTTACCAAGACTAAGCCCTCAAGAAGCTGAAGAGTTAAAAAAACAGCAGACACAGCTTTATCGGCAAATTGAGGAATACAAAACCCTTAAAGAATTATCAACCAGATTCAGGGAAAAACTGTACGAATCTTATTCTTACGAGCGAGTTAAAGTCGGAGTTACTGAAGAAGATACAGCTGTGGATTCCCTTCCTGAAAGGCTTGTCAGAAGTTTTAAGAGTATACTCAAAGAAACGATTGAAAAAGAGAAGGTCTATACGATAACCGCTGAATTATATAGCGTAGAAGAACGCATGGAAGAACTTGAAAATGAATATCCGGAAATAAGACTTCTTGAGCTATTAAAAGGCTGTAAAAGTAGAATAGAAGCGATTGTTACCTTCCTTGCAGTGCTCGAACTCATAAAATATGGAAGATACGAAATAATCGCACTGGATCCTGAGCCAATTATACAAAGGGTTTTTGCTGGTGTTGAAATTGTAACGATGCAGGTTGTTGAAAAACAGGAAACGGGGAAGGTGAAGTAATGGCCACCGAACTCACCAAAAAAGCAGCAGTGGAAGCACTCATATTTGCTGCTAAACAGGGAATAGAGCCGAAAAGGATCGCCAAAATTCTTGGAATGAAACTCAACCAGGTCATGATTCTAATCGAAGAACTTCAAGAAGAATACAATAGCCCCAACCATGGTGTCAATTTAAAGGCTGTAAAAGGCAAACTACGCTTTTATACGAAGAAGGAAGTTCAAAAATATGTCTCACAACTAAGCAAACGACCAATTGTGAGTATAACAGATTCCCAGATGGAAGTGCTTGCAATCGTGGCTATACGGGGTCCAATAACACGAGCGAACGTGGAACTCATAAGAGGGAGGTCATCACAATCCCAGCTTCTGGAACTCAGCCGCATGAAACTCGTCAGAAAATCTAAATCAAAACTTCCGGGACGCCCTTATCTGTACAAAGTAACCAACAGATTTTACGACACCTTTCAAATAAATGACCTTTCAGAGATCGTCCAGGGTCTTGAATTGCCATCAGAGGAGGTTGAGGAAACTGAGGGAAAAGCTTCAGAGATTTCTTCAGAGAAACACGAATCTATCCCGGAGAAAAGCAGCTGAAGCCATAAAATCTGGCCACGTTAAGGTCAATGGCGAAGTTATTACCGATCCCTGGGTAGAGATAAATTCCTCTTCTGATATCCTTCTTGATAACAAAAAAGTGAACATTAGCTGTGAAAAGAGAGTAGTCTATGCTCTGCACAAACCAGCAGGAGTTCTTACTGCGATGAAAGACGATAGAGGAAGGCCAACGATAGCAGACCTTATAGCTGGAAAAATAAAAGAGAAAGTGTTTCACGTTGGTCGGCTGGACAAAGATACAGAAGGTCTTTTACTTCTAACAAATGACGGTGATTTCGCAAATAAAGTCACTCACCCTTCTTCAGAGATTGAAAAAACATACATAGCCACTGTGAATGCTACATTGACTGAAAAAGAGTTAGAAGCTCTGAGAAAGGGAGTAACATTGAGAGACGGCTATAATACTTCTGGAGCCAAAGTGAGGCTTCTGAAGAGAAAGGGTAAAGGCACAGTTGTGGAGCTTAAAATTCACGAAGGGCATAAGCGTGAAGTTAGGGAAATGTTCAGGGCTTTAAATAAAAGAGTAATAGCTCTAAAGAGAACCGCGATAGGCGACCTAAAAATTGACATAGTCCCAAAGCCAGGCATGTTGAAAAAATTGAGTAAAGAAGAGGTATTCAGAATAAATAAAGGGGACCGCTAAGGGTCCCCGAGCGCTTTCTATCCAAGGGGGGATAGGGGGTCGCACTCATAATATATTATGAGCATGAACTATTACACTCTGGTTTTGCCAAAATAAATTTTGTGACAATGATATAGCATTAGAGTTTACGTGTACATTTTCCTATAACATAGCTCACGCATGCATAAGCATTTGAATAAGCATTTGAAGCGGTATGATGTGAAACACCCGTGTTCAATCACGGTTTGATTTATCATAAAGAATCTGATCGATAACAATGGTCAGAGCTACAAGAAACTCGGTTAATTCATCATAATAGACCTCTAACCCATAGACATCAGAAAAGGAGAACCACTTTTTCGATACTTTTGCCACTGTTGTTTCATCTTTAAGAATTGAAAATTCATGAACCATGTAGTTTCCTGAGACCGTGAAATTACCGAGTTCACTCTCAATTTCAAACTTTGGGCGCAATAAAGAAAACTTTCTCTTTACTTTTGCAATTGGCCTGTCGCTTTTGTAAAGAGTATATTCAGGTAAAAGACGAAACAACTTTTGCTCAATATAAATGAGCACATTGCCCTGCATATCTTCGAGATATAACTTATTGCCAAGGCTAAAAACCTTTCCTCTAGCAAAATATCTATCTTCTCCAAATTGGTCCTTTATTGTGAATTTATCGCCGATTGAAAAGACTTTTTCCCGGATTTGAAAACGCATAATATCCCCCCAATACTTTTATAATTATACCTTATACTTTTATAAAGTAATAGGATCCAGGTTTAGGGTCTAATTAATAGGTTCAATTTTTTCTTTTGGTTCCCGGCTTATAGGATTTTATCTGCGTTGCAAGCTTCAGTCTTCGATTATCATTTTACCAGCCGACAATCTTGAAGCGCCTTATATTTTTCTGTCACTCGTCAACCATCACTTTTTTGAAAAAGATATGGCAGTGATAAAATTATATTAGCTGAAAATTCGATTCTTATGAATTTTAAAACTGCGTACAATGATATTTCGAAAGATGAAAGAGATAAAGGGGGAATTATCATGAAAAAAATCAAAGTAGGTATTCTTACCTTTTCAGATGGTAGAGAATTTGTTCACAGAGATCTTGTTGATATCAATAAGAAATTTGAAGGAAAACTCAAAGAAAGGCTTGAGGCTACCGGGGAGATTGAAGTGATAACCGGTTCTGAAATAGTGTGGAAACCATCGATAGCAAAGCGAGAAGCTCTCAAATTAAGAAACGAGGGTGCAGAGGTTACGATTTTCAATTACGCTGTATGGGCATTTCCGCATTTTACTGTTATTGCCGGTAAATTTGCTCCTCAACCTTTTCTCCTCTTTGGGAATGTGAACCCAAAATACCCGGGCATGGTGGGCATGCTTGCTGCAGCAGGAAGCCTGGACCACGATGGGACTTTTTCGAAAAGAGTCTGGGGAGATATTGAAAACGATGAAGTTCTTCACAGAGTCATAGCTTTCATAAGAGCTGCTGCTGCAAAGAACAGGCTAAAGGGTGCACGTTATGGTCTCATTGGCGGAAGGCCTATGGGTATGTACACAGCTGTTCCAAATGTAGATCTCTGGAACAGTTTATTTGGGGTAGATATTGAACACATCGATCAGTATGAGATTATAAGAAGAAGCGAACTAATACCAGTAGAAAAAGCCAAAAGAGCTAGAGAATGGCTTGAAAGCAGAGTCGGTAAGATACATTATGACGATAAGCAATTAACACCAGAAAAGCTTGAATTGCAAATAAAAAGTTATTACGCTGTGAAGGATATCATGGAAGAAATGGAGCTGGACTTTGTTGGTATAAAGGCACAACCCGAGCTCACGAACAATTTTGCCACCATGGATGTTACCGAGGCTTTTCTCAATGACCCATATGATTGGGATGGACCCCATGAACCAATAGTTTGTGCTACCGAGGCAGATTCCGATGGCGCGCTTACCATGCAGATTTTGAAATCAATTTCCAAAAGTCCCGTTCTTTTTGCTGATGTACGCCATTACGATGCGGAATTTGACGTGCTTGACCTGTGTAATTCTGGTTCGCATGCCACCTTTTTTGCAGGAAAATCCTATGTTCCAGAAGAGAACCTTAAACATGTGGAATTTTATCCGGAGGGTTTTTACTTCCCCGCAGGTGGTGCTTCTGTAAGGCATATTGCTGCTCCGGGAAAGGTTACCATTGCCCGGCTCATGCGTAAGAATGGCAAGTATTGGATGGCAATTATACCAGCTGAGTTTGTCGACCTGGGAGATAGAGCTGAAGAAAAAGCCTTTAACACGCAAATTGAATGGCCCCACGCCTTTGCAAAGCTTGAAGTCCCTATAGATGAATTTCTTTCAACCTATGGTTCCAACCACTGCCACGCAGTTTATGGCGATTATGTCGAAGAATTGAAGACTTTCTGTGAAATTTCAGGGATTGATTACAGACTATATAGAAGGTGATTTGATGGACTTACTGATAGGCATTGATATCGGCACAAGCTCAACAAAAGCCATAGTTACTGATGAGAAAGGACATGAGATTGCTTCTGTATCTGAAGGTTACAACATTGACACACCAAAGCCATTGTGGGCAGAGTGCGATGCGCAGATGTGGTTAGATGCTGTTCTTAAAGTCATGCGAGAGCTTTCGAAGAAAGTGGATACAGCGAAAGTAAGGGCAATTGCGATAAGCGGTTTGTATGGAGGGGCTGGGGTCCCTTTAGATAGAGAGATGAATCCTGTTTACCCTACGCTCATCTGGATGGACAAGAGAGCCGTTGAGCAAACCAGATGGGTGAAAAAGAATATAGGAATAGATAATCTTTTTGAGATTACCGGGAATACTGTGGATCCTTATTTTGGGTTTACAAAAATGATGTGGATACGCGATAACGAACCTGAAATCTGGAAGAAAATAGCCCTCTTTTTACCGCCAAAAGATTACGTGATTTACAAGCTTACCGGGGAAGTCTCCACTGATTACTCATCTGCTGGTAATATAGGTGGCATCTTTAATTTAAGAAATCGGAGATGGTCCATAGAGATGTTAAAAGCCCTGGGAATTTCACCGGATAAGCTCCCCGAGAAGGTCATTCCATCAGAAACAATAGCGGGTTATCTCTCTGAAGAGATGGCAAAACACACGGGTTTTAAATCCGGTACTCCGGTGGTATCTGGAGGTGTGGATGCAGCTGTTGCTACTTTGGCGTCTGGAGTATGCGATGAGGGTGAAAATACCGCGATGATAGGCACTTCTATGTGTTGGGGTACAATACATGGAGGCAACCACCTTGACTGGCATTTTGTGAATTTCCCTTATGTTGTCAACGGTAAAGAGCAAGTATATTCTTTTGGAGGCGCCACAACAGCCGGTGCGATAATTGAATGGTTCAGAAATCTCTTTAAAGAAGAGGATTTGAAAAAGCTCGAGGTCACGGCTGAGCGGGTAGCCCCCGGTGCGGAAGGAATAACTGTTTTGCCTTTCTTTATGGGTGAGCGTGCGCCATTGTGGGATATGGACATACGTGGATGCATTTATGGCCTTAGCTTGAGCCACGATGAGGCTCATTTATACAGGGCTTTCCTGGAATCCATTGCTTATATTCTAAAGTTGAATTTAAAGGCTGCAAAAGAGGCGAAAATCCCTGTAAATCCCAGCACTATGGTTGTAGGTGGCATATCAAAGAGTAATTTATGGCTGGAAATAGCAGCTTCAGTACTTGAGAGAAATATCTATTCTTTCCCCATTTCCTCCGATGCACCATATGGAGATTGTTTTCTTGCTGGATTAGCTGTTGGTTTATTCAACGATACAAAAGAGATAAAGAACTGGCTACCTGAAAAAGCGAAAACTCAACCATCGAGAGAGTGGATTTTAGCATATAAAGAGGCTTACGAAAAGTTTGAAAATTTATATAGGGGAATAAAAGCTGGGGAACTATGAAGAGTACCCCAGCTTTTTTGAAATGTCGCTGGCTGCTTTGAAAAGAAGAGGGGTGTATTTTTTCATTTTTTCTTCGGTCATTCTCACTGCGGGGCCAGAAACACTGATCGAAGCAATAACTTCACCTTTTCTATCAAAAACAGGTGCACCTATGCAATGGATGCCTTCTTCGTGCTCGCCAAGATCTTGAGCCAACCCTTCTTTTTTGATTTTCTTCAGCTCGGTTTTTAGTTTTTCTTTGCTGGTAATGGTCCTTTTTGTAAATGGATGCAAGCTGACTTCTGAGATAATTTTATTTTGTTTCTCTAAAGGTAAGAACGCCAGAATTGCTTTTCCAATAGCGGTGCAATGAACCGGTGCGCGTTTTCCTATCCACACTTTCAATCTGAGGGAATGAGCGCTTTCGAGGCCTTCTATTGACACCACTTCATTTCCATCCAAAATGCCAAGGTGAATCGATTCACCTGTCTGTTGCTGAAGCCAGTCAAGGTAGGGAAATGCGATGTCTCTCAACTCCATTGATGCCAGATAGATGCTTCCCAATTCAAAAAGCTTGACTCCAATTTTATATCGCATCGTTTTTGGATTTTTGCTGAGGATGTTGTGTTTTACCATTGCCTCCACTATGCGATACACAGTGGGCTTTGGCAAACCCGTTTTTTTAACAAGCTCGCTAAGATTTAGTTCGGGTTTTTCAGCGCTGAAAGCTTCAAGAATATTTATAAATCGTTCCAGAGATTGCAAAAATACCACCTCATACTCATAAATGATTAACCTCTATAACCGAAGAGCCTTGGTATAAACAGGACAAAACTCGGCCAATATGTAATTATCAACAGAGCGAGAACCTCAAGAGGTATCCAATATTTTAACATCTCCTTGAAAACCTTTCCAACAGGTGTTCCACTAATAGCGCTTGTGATATATCCTGTTTGGCCATAAGGTGGTGTATCAAGCGCGAGCATGAGATTCAAAGTTGTAACCACGCCAAAATGCACGAGGTCGATGCCAACAGCCTGCACAAGCGGCAGGAGCATGGGAATCACAACAAGCTGAATAACCGAGACGTCTATAAACATGCCAAGAATGAAATAGAGCACATTTGCACTCATCAATAAGAGCCATTTGCTATTCAACAATCCCCATTTCATAAACGTTGATGTTATCAATGCTGGGACCTGCTCTCTTGACATCACATAGCTAACAACGAAGGCGGCAGCGATCATAAAACTTATATATCCTATATTCATAACAGTTTTAATCAGTATTTTGTAGAGCTTTTTGAGGCCGAGAGTTTTGTATATGAAGAAACTCACCAGTATCACATAACCTACTACAACAGCAGCAGCTTCTGTGGGGGTGAAGATGCCCCCATAGATTCCCACAAGAAGTATTACCGGAGCGAGAAGTCCGGGAAATGATCTTATGAATCCGCTTAATAATGTCCTGAAAGGGGTCTTTACGCCCTTTGGATACTTTCTCTTTTTCGAAAGGTAGAATACCATGAGCATTTCAAGTGCGCCGAGAAAAAGTCCGGGCAGAAAACCGGCAAGAAATAGATAGCCTAAAGAAGCGCCAGTAAGCATAGCATAAATGACCATGGGAATACTTGGGGGAATAACAGGAGAAATAGTTGCCGATGCGCATGTTACCGCACAAGCGAAGGGACCATCGTAGCCGTCATCTAACATGGCTTTGATTTCAATATTTCCGATGCCTGCAACATCAGCTATTTCAGACCCGCTAATTCCGGCAAAAATTATGCTTGTGACTATGTTAGCATAACCAAGTCCTCCTCTTACGGGTCCCATAGCCTTTTTTACAAAATCAAAGATTTTGTCTGTAATTTCTGAATCGTTCATAATGTTAGAAGCCAAAATAAACAACGGCACTGCCAAAAGAACGTCTTTTGCCTGTAATTGTATGGCCATGATGTCGGTGAGTGTTGATAGATTTATTCCGCTGGTGATAAAGTAAGCAATTCCGCCCATTATCATGCCAAAAGCTATGGGATATCCCAACGCAAAAACCGCTCCAAATATAATGAGAAACAGCACTATTCCCATGGCTTCTCCTCCATTTCACTTGCTTTTCCGGTTATGAGTTCTTTCAACCCTCTGTATATCCATACGGAATTGTGTAAAAGAATGAGGAAGATGAATATGGGAAAACACAGGATGAGATAGGTCCACGGAATTCTAAGCACATCGGACCTCAGGAATTTATACCAGCCGAAGTTCTCCAAAACAGGAAAAAGCGCAATAAACATACCCACATTGAAGATAATATCCATAATAAGCTCGATAACTAACTGGGCTTTTCTGGGAAGTTTTTCGTATAGTATGTTAAAACGTATGTGAGCTCTGTACCTTCTTGCAAGTGGGGCACCGAGAAAAACCACCCATATAAAAGAATATCCCGAGATTTCAAATAGGGCGGGAGAAGGATAATTGAAAACATATCTCAAAATTACCTGAAGGAACATGCTTAAAAAAAGCGTGAACAATATTATGGAGGCAAAATGTACTTCTACAAGGTCTATTAGCCAGAGGAACAGCTTCTTCATGTGATCACCTCAGCAATGATAAATGGGCCCGCCAGAGACGGGCCCAACTTTTCGTCTATTCGGTGTAGGGATACATCTGAATCTTCTTGTACATACCTTCTCCCCATTTTTTGTCAAATTTCGGCTGCGAGTAGTATTCAGCGGCATGTTTCATAAAGGCATCTTTGTCGGGGATTATTATTTCCATGTTGTATTCGTCAACGAATTTACCAAGCAGCTCAGCTTCCTGTTCAAGGACTATGGAGTTCATGTAATAACGAGCTACCTTCATAGCTTGCTTGATATAGACCCTGTACTTTTCTGGCATGCTTTCCCACAATTTCTCGTTAATAACGGGACAAATGATGCCAATGGAGTGATCGGTGAGTACTATGTATTTGGTGACTTCCACGAATTTCGCAGCGAGATCTGTTGGCAAGGGATTGTCCTGTCCGTCAATAGTTCCTGTCTTAAGGCCAAGGTAAACTTCACCAAAGCCCATGGGTGTTGGCATTGCGCCCAAGGCACGTCCCATATCCAGAAATGTTTCATTGTTTGGCATTCTCAACTTAATGCCTTTTAAGTCTTCTGGTTTTTTCACAGGTCCGGCTTTTGCCGTAAGGTTCAGCTCTCGTGTACCGAGATACCAAACATCGAGGACTCTCAACCCGGATTTTTGAGCAAGCTTGTCGAAGTATTCCTGGCCTATTGGCCCAAGTAATACAGAATACATGTGGTCAAGATCTCTGAAAACATAGGCTGCTCCAAAGACCCCAAGCTCCGGCATATTACCAAGGTCGGCAAACCATGAAGGAGCACCGTCACCAGCCATTTCCAGGTCGCCTCGCATCACGGCAAGCAAGGATGTCTTTTGATCCCCAAGCTGTCCTGAGTGGAATACTTGAACGATAATTTTTCCTCCGCTGAGTTCTCTAACAACATTGGCGAACTTGTGCATGGCAAGTACCTGTGGCTGGGTTGGCGCAGCAACGGTGTTGAATCTTAGAACATATGTCGGATCTTCTGCAAATATTACGATGCCAAGGAGTATGATTACCACTGTGAACAAAGCTAATTTACTGATCTTTAACATGCTTTCCCCTCCTTTTCACAAAATTGGGTACTGTAAACTTCTTACAATTTCCCAATGATCTTCATAGCCTCCTTTAGCGTATCGATTTCTTCGGTTGTGAGTTCCATCAATGGCGGTCTTACCCTTGAAACGGGAAGGCCGGATTCCAGTTCAAAAGCTGCCTTAACTGCTGGCAAAGGATTTTCGAGTCTTCGATTCCTGCCGAAGAATGCACTGAAAAGGGCATAAAGAGACTTAAATAAAGCCACCGCTTCGCTGATTTCACCGGCGAGAAAACTATCTATCAGATCGTGCATTAAGTCTCCAATTACATGGGATCCGCCGCTGACGACGCCTACGCCACCCTGACTTAAAACTGAAAGTACCATGAGGTCATCTCCGGAATACACTGTTACCTTTTCCTCAGTGACTTTTATGAACTCCGAAGCTTGAAGGGGATTTAAGCCCGCCTCATCTTTTATGGCGACAATGTTGCTGTGTTTCGCCGCAAGTGCTGCGAGCGTGTTGGGAGAAATATTCGCACCAGTGAACAGGGGAATATTATAAACCATAACGGGAATAGAAGAGTTTTTAGCCACTTCAGAGAAATGGTGAAAAATCCCTTCCTGAGTAGGCCTTGAAAAATAGGGTACAATTACCATGGCCGCATCGTAGCCAATGCGTTCGGCTTCCTGAGTTAGCTTAATGGTTTCCCCGGTAAAGGCTGTGCCCGTGCCGGCTATCAGAGGTACATCATTGCCAATTTCTTCCTTTACGGCTTCGAAAAGCTTCACCCTTTCCTCATAACTGAAAGTGTAAAACTCTCCATTGGTTCCGGCAATAATGAGAGAATCACAGTATTTCTTATTCACGAGATATCTTGCAACCTTTTTTGCCAGGGTGTAGTCAATGCTGTAATCCTCTTTGAACGGTGTACACATGGGAATTAAAACTCTTCCAAACTTTTCAACTACGTTCATAATCACCCCACCTTTGTCTCGTTAGTTGATATAGTGTTTCTTACATTGATATATTAACACTTTTGATTTAGTTAAACAAAGCTGTTCAGAAGCAATGAGGAAATGTTTGAACGAAATAAAGCGAGTTAATGTCAAAATTGTAGCTACCACCTCCCCAAAATAAAAGCTTCCTCTTCCGAGGAAGCTTTTACAAAATATCTTAAGTGTTTTACCAGTTGATGATATTTTTTAAGAGTTTTGTGTTTTCAGCTACGTCAATAAAATCATCTCCTGAAAGGTAGCC
>QNAR01000033.1 GCA_003643975.1 Thermotogae bacterium
CTTTTCATTCTTTTCCATTAGATCTCACCCTCTGGTATTATACTATCGGGGGTTGAAAAAATGTTAATCACGAGTTTTCTGGGCATCCTTTTTGGTTATCTTACAGGCAGCATTCAGCCAGCTTATTTTTTAACGCTCATTGTAACCGGTCAAGATATCCGGGAAAGGGGCTCCGGACACGCCGGCACCACAAATGTGTTGAGAGAAGTTGGGGTGATACCCGGAATATTAACGGCAATGGTTGATGTTCTCAAAGGCATTGTCGCCCTACTATTTGCCAGGAACATCCTTGGATTACCCGAGACGATAGCTTTTGCCAGTGGGTTCGCTGCAGTACTCGGACATGTTTTCCCCTTTTATCTCCATTTTCGCGGGGGGCGTGGTGCGGCCACAACAACTGGTTTGCTGCTCTATTATCTCTTCAGGCTTGCCCCTTTTTACGAACCGCGGTTGTTACTCGCTGACCTGGGTTTTCTACTTGTACTGATCCTTTCTGCAATCTTGATAGCCAGAGAAGAAAACATGCTTGCGATTGTGATAATACCAGCATTCAGTTTCATCATACTCTTTCGCTTTTTTTCGGAAGCTGAATCTTTCTTTATATTAACCTGCAATACGTACATCTTTGTTATCAGTACCCTAAACATCAAAAAGTACAACCTTTTAAGGCTTGAAAACGAAGATTTCAGGTTGTGGAGAGTGCTCATAAGGCCTTTTGCATTTTCTTTCCCGGCGCTCAGTTTCTTCATGCCGGTTGAAAAGCTCATATTACTGATAGGTGTAATTCTCGCTCTCTTCGCTTTTCTCGATGTTTCAAGGCTTCTCTTTCATAAGGTGCAGCAGGTTCTGAACAGGATTTTCCCTCAGATGTATAAACTTTCTGAAAAAGAAAGGGTCTCAAGCATAACCGGATTCTTGCTCGGAGTTTTCATAGCCTTTTTGTTTTTTGAACAAAAGATAGCCATTGCCGCTGTGAGCTTTTCCATCTTCGGAGATATGAGTGCAAAAATTGGCGGTAAATTATTCGGTAGAAAGAAAATCTTTAACAAAAGCCTTGAAGGTAGCTTGGCATTCTTTACAGCCACCTTCGTAATTTCATATGTTCTTTTCCTATATGCCATAGTTCCCTTTTGGTTATCACTCGCAGGAGGTGTTGTTGCCACAATCGTCGAGCTGTTGCCCTTGCACATCGATGATAACGTTTCTGTCCCATTGCTCTCTGGTCTCGTTATGCACCTTTTTAGCTGATATAATATTAATACGTTGTTTTCAGGGGGGATCGTTTTGAAAGCGATGATTCTTGCGGCAGGTAAGGGAACAAGGGTTAAGCCTCTCACCAACCATATTCCCAAACCCATGATACCGATAATCGACAAACCCGTCGTGGAGTTTCTGATCGAACTGCTGGTAAAGCATGGCATCAAGGAAGTGATGCTCAACATATCTCACCTCGGCTGGAAAATTCAAGAATTTCTTGGTGATGGATATAGATACGGGATTCATATTGGCTATTCCTTTGAAGGACATTACGATGCCTCAGGCAATCTCATAACTGAGCCCATAGGCTCCGCTGGGGGTATGAAACGTATACAACAAAAATACGGGTTTTTCGATGAAACTTTCATTGTGCTCTGCGGCGATGCTATCGTGGATCTTGATATAACAAAGGCTCTTAATTTCCACCGTTCACACAATGCAATTGCCACAATAATCACCAAAGAGGTTCCCGCAGAAATGGTGTCAAATTATGGCATTGTTGTAACGGATATCGAGGGACGAGTCAAGAGTTTTCAGGAAAAGCCTTCTCCCCATGAAGCGTTATCCAGGGTTGCAAACACGGGCATATACATATTTGAACCGGATATCCTCAAATATGTGCCTACCGATACATTTTACGATATAGGGAGCCAGCTTTTCCCGGCGCTCGTGGAAGCAGGTGCTCCACTTTATGCGTTTAATATGGATTTTCAATGGCTTGACATAGGCAGAAATTCTGATTATTTGAAAATTCTTGAGATGGCTCTCAAGGAAGAAATTGCTGGATTTGAAATTCATGGGAAAAGGCTTTCAGAAAAACTGTGGATTGGCGCTGGTACCAGAATCAGTCCTGAAGCAAAACTCGTTCCCCCTGTGTGGATTGGACCAGCTGCTGTGGTGGAGAAAAATGCTGAAATTATCGGCCCGGTATTAATCGGTGCAAATACCGTAATTTCGGAAGGTACAGTTGTTAAAAACAGTTATATAATGGACTATGTGAAACTACTCCCGGGCATCACCTTTGAAAAGATGCTCATAAGCCCGGAATATTTCGTGAAGCTCAGCGGTGAAAATGGAACGATATCCGGCAGTTTCTACGATGTTTTCGTAAAAGACGTGAGGAGCCAATGACATGAGTGATTTCAAAATCAAGTTTGCCACAGAAGCCGATCGTGCCTTTTGCTCTGATGTTGATGCCGAACTTCCGGAGGCATTATTAAAAGAAAAGCTAAGAAAAAACGAGTTGATAATAGCAACAAAGGACAATCAGCCTGTGGGTTATCTAAGGCTCGAATATCTATGGCATAAAGTTCCTTTTATAGGCCTGATATACGTGCTTCGTGAATACAGAGGGCAAGGCTGTGGCAAGGAAATACTCCATTTTTTGGAAGGCTACCTTAAGCTGAAGGGACATTCTTTTCTTCTCAGTTCCTCGCAAGCTGATGAATCAGCTCCTCAGCATTGGCATAGAAGCTCCGGGTTTTACGAATGTGGTATTATCTCTGCCTTGAATGACGGGGGTATAGGTGAGATATTTTTCAGAAAAGACTTTAATGGCTGAAAGGATGTGGCATATATGACGGGTTTTCTTGCAATTATAGGGGCTCTTTTCCTCCTCTATCTAGCTATCAGGCATTTCCCGGCTCTTGTGGCAGTCGCTACCGGGCTTGGCGTTGTGGTCATCGTCATTTTCGTGATAGTTGGTATTGCCATTGTATTTTTGCCTATTTTATTGCTTTTGGGTTTGATCCTGCTGGTGGCAAGGCTTTTAACGCATTGACCATGGTATGATCGATGGCATTGCAAAGTTTCTCGTTTTGCCCTGACTATGGATTTGAAACAATCACACTTGAAAAGAGGCGAATGACATGGAAAATTCTACTATTCTCATAGTGAGCCGAAACAGGATCTTTGGAGTGTATCTCAAAAGGCTTTTCGAAAGTTGGGGTTGCCCAGAAACTTTCACATTGTCAAAAACCAGTGAAGTCATGGAGAAGATTGAACAATATGCCCCCGATCTCGCGGTAATTGACATTCAAGGGAAGGAAGAAAAAGAGTTTTTCAAACTTGAAGCCTGGTTGAAGGATAAATATAATATTCCTTCAGTATTGTTAATCCCGATCGAACTAATAGATTCCTTGATGGAAAAATCCATAGATGCTTCCTTTGGATACGTCTCTAAACCCTTTGAAGAAAAATTTCTTAGAATAAACATTCTTGCCGCCCTCAGGCTTTCAAAAGCTCAAAAAGAACTTCATGCAAACGAAGAATTTCTATCGACTGTTCTCAGGAGCATGAAAGAAGCCGTTGTTGTTCTGGACGATGCAGAAAATATAATCCTGGTAAACCCTGAGGCGGAAAAACTCCTTTCAAGGAAAAGCTCAGAACTCATAGGAAATAACGCCAGAAAAGTTCTGACCTTTGAGAGCTTTGAGGGAGAAGAAATAGAATTTTTTTCTGGAAAAGTACCCGCAGAATGTTATCTTATCGCCAAAGGGAAGATACCCGTATCTATTAATTATTCTCAGGTTAAAGGCAAGAATTTCCATGGTTGGCTTGTAACCATGAACGATATAACTGAAAGAATGCAATCGAGAAAAGAACTCAAGGAAAGCTATGAACGTCTTGAGAAGACTTTAATGGGAACAGTGAGAACAATAAGCAAGATAACAGAAAGCCGGGATAGTTACACGGCAGCACATCAACAGCATGTAGCTGTGATATCAGTGGAAATCGCAAAGCAGCTGGGATTTTCACATGATAGACTCAAATGGCTTTATATAGCAGCGCTCCTACACGATGTTGGGAAGGTTTCTGTCCCTTCTGAAATACTCTCCAAACCTACAAAACTGAATCATTTCGAAATGGAACTTGTAAAAATGCATGCTGAAACTGGCTACCAAATACTCAAAGACATTCCTTTCCCCATGAAATTAGCCGAAATCATCAGGCAACATCACGAACGGCTTGATGGTTCTGGATATCCGTATGGGTTGAAAGGTGATGAAATCTTGCTTGAAGCACGTATATTGGCTGTAGCAGACGTGCTGGATGCCATAACTAATCACAGGCCCTACCGGCCTGCCCTCGGACTTGAAGTAGCACTCGACGAACTTAAAAAAAACAGAGGTAAGCTTTATGATCCGCAGGTTGTTGATGCCTGCCTCAAAGCAATAGAAAAGGGCAAGCTGGTAATTGGTGCGTTGGAAGAAAAGGATTATTTCTAAGGAATTTGACCAACTTTTTTAACAATCTCTTCGGCGATTTTGTGAGAAGGCAAAACAGTTCTTGCGCCTCCAAGCTTAATCGCTTCTTGTGGCATTCCAAAGACTACAGCGGTTTCTTTGGATTCTGCTATCGTGTAGCCACCTGTTTTATTGATGCGCACCATAGCCCTTGCTCCATCGTCTCCCATGCCTGTCATGAGAACTCCGATGGTTTTATTTCCAAAGATTTCAAGAACCGCGTCCATCATTATATCGACCGAAGGCATGAATGTATGCTTCGGTACTTTTGAAAGGTGAATGGCGTATTGGGAATCATTCAATTTTCTCAGTTTCAAATGATAGCCACCTTTACCAACATACACCGTTCCGGGTTTTATTGGTAAGTTCTCCTGTGCTTCTACGACTCTGAGCTGGCAGTATTTGTTGAGCCTTTCAGCGTAATTTTGCGTGAAAGAAGGGGGCATATGCTGCACGAGAAACACGGCAGCATTTAAGTCTGCAGGCAACTGGGGCAATACGTCATAAATGTTTTTTGGTCCTCCTGTTGAAATGCCTATGGCAATAGCATAAAACTCTGTTGGTAATACTTCACTGCCCAAAGCGGGTTTTGCTTTTATTTTCCTTTTTGGTGATTCGGTTTTCAGAAGTCTCAAAAGGGCTGTGCTTTTTGAATATTGCGCAGCTGATTTTACCTTTGATATGAGCGGGGTTCTTATGTTCATGAGTGTGGCAATAGTATTGCTATCTGGTTTGGGAACATAGTCAAAAGCACCGATTTCCAGCGCTTCCAGCGCTTCTTGTGAATTTTCCTGAGTTACAACTGAAACCATGATCACTGGGGCTATTGCTTCATCCACAATTTCCTTAAGAGCTTCTAATCCGTTTTTTTCAGGCATGATCACATCCAAAGTAATCACGTCGGGATGCAAAGCTTTCGCCGTCTTAACGGCTTCAAAACCATCCCTGGCAAATCCTGCCACTTCTATATTAGGATCTGACTCAAGCAGTGTTTTCAAAAGTCGGCGAGTAAGTGGCGAATCGTCAACTACCAGAACTCTGATTTTTTCCATAGGTGTTTTTCTCCTTTTTGTACTTCCTGATCCGTGAGTTTACTTTTCTTGCTTCATCAGCTCTCAAAAGTTTTTCTGGTTTGAGAAGAAATGCTGCTTTGTTTTCAATTTTCGTTGTGGCTTCTATGAAACGGGCAACCTCGGCTTCTTCAAAGCTCGCTGAAAGGGGCATGATTTCCTCTTTTGACAACGAATATATTCCCAAAAGCTTATCAGCTAGTAACCCAAGCGTCTTGTTTTTCTCGTATTCGAGTATTACAAGCTTTTTTAATTCTTCATTTAGGCCAAGGGAAAATAGTTTGTTGGTATCTATAATGGGTATTATGTTTCCACGCTTTTCCACAATGCCAGCTAAAAAACCAGGTGAGCGAGGGATTTTCGTGATATCTTCTTTGTTTTTTAGCTCTAATATGTGTTTCACATTCAACCCAAAAATCCATTCGCCAACATTGAAAAATAGATATTTTTCTTCTATCACACCAGCTGGGCTTTTCATTGCGGCTTCACCCACTTTCTTCTTATCTCCGGCAAATTCCGTTATTTCTTTATTCAGCAAGGCTTCAGGTGTAAGTATCAAAATCAGCGTACCTTCAGAACTGTAGGTTCCGGAAACTTCGGTGTGATTTTTGCGGCGAATATACGCCGGTGCCGGCTGTATGCTTTCCTTTGGGATCTTCATTATTCCGGCAACATCCTCTACCTGAAAAGCGACTTTCTGCCCTTTGTGCTGGACAATCAGCATTCTTTTTATGCTTCGTTGCTCCATGCTAAGAGCTTTGCTGGTATCTACCACAGGAATGACTAGTTGCCTCCAGTTAATAATTCCCAAAACACCAGGAGGGGGGTTGGGGACTTCTCTAACCTCCGAAGCCCTTGTTACTTCAGCTATCGCATCGAGTGGAAAGGCATACTCTTTCCCGGCAATCTTGAAAACAAGATAACCCTTCTCTTGCTGTTTTACCGTAGATGATACTGGGGTTTTCTTCGAAGCAGTGGATCTGAGACGACTTGTTTCTTCAACCCTTTTAACTTTTACCAAGTTCTCTGCATTGAGTAACCTTACTTCTCTATCACCTTCAAGATAGATCCCCTCGATGAACTCTTCTGAGGATTCCTTCAAATGTTCTTTCTTTAAAGTTTCTATTCCCTTTCGTTCTGTTACAAGAAAGCCTATATATTCACCATAATTGCAAACAACAAGCATCCCCGGCGTAATAGCAGAGACCTTCCCAAACAATCTCTGATGGAGGTCGATAACGGGTATGAAATTTCCCCTGAAACTGGTCACACCCGCGATGTACTCCGGCGTGAGAGGCACTTTAAAAAGTTCAGGCACTCTTATAACTTCCTCCACCCTTTTTAGTTCAAGGGCAAAAAGGCTTTCTCCCAGGGAGAAGAGAAACATCTTTTCGGTCATAATATCACCCCGAGCTACCATCTGGAACGAAGTTCATCAGAAACGGCTGCAATCTCTTCAATGGATTTCGTCAGTTCTTCCATGCCTTGTGCTTGCTCTTCAGCAGCTTTAGCTGTTTCCTCAATGGCAGATGAACTTTCCAGTATCGAGCTGTTAACCTGTTCTACGGATTTTTGCACTTGACCCATAGCACCTGCTATTTCGGTTGCCATGGAACCTATTTTCCCGAGTTTTTCCGATAAACTAACGGTAATAGTTTCAACTTCATTCAGCGATTGGATAAGTTTTTCCGATTTGAGTGCTTCTGCCATGACAATACGGCTGTTATCAGTTACCTCAAAGTACGCTTGATCCACTTCTCTCTGAATTGCATAAATCGCTGATTCGATCTCTTCGCCATTTCGGGCGGTTTCATCTGCGAGTTCTCTTATATCAGAGGAAACAACCAAAAAGCCTTCGCCAGGCTTTCCGATTCTTGCTGCCTCAACGAATCCAGTGACAGCGAGCATGCTCGTCTGGATGGATATCTTGTCTATTCTTCCTACGTTCCTGTTGATATCACGGGTAGTATTTGACAGTTCAATCAAGTTATCAGCTATGCTATTGAAAGCCTTTACAGACAGGTTTACCCTACCTATGAGGGCTTCTACTCTCTCACGGTTTGATAAAACAATTTCCAAAAGAGCTTTCATCATATTCACATCATCTGTGATTGTTTTGTCAAGCTCCGTTAGCAATTCTAGCGCTTCCTTGCCCATGCTTCCCATGCTTTCCATTTGATGGGAAAGTTCAGAACTGGAGTAACTGAGTTGCTTGAGTGCAGTGCTGATTTGTTCAGAGCTTGCTGATGCCTCGTCTATGTTTGCGGAAAGTTCTTCAGCAGCAGCAGCAAGAATTTCGGAGGCCCTTTGTGGATCAACTGCCCCTCTTAAATCCATAGAGAGGTCCACAAGCTCCTGGGCAGCTAAGGTAATTTCAGAAAGAGCCTTTACCTGTTCATTTATGGATTTTGAAGATTCTTCGGATGCAGCGCTCAGTTCTTCGGATGCAGCCGCTATCCTTTGAGCACCTGCAAGGAACCCACTGGATATTTCGCTCAATCGGTTGATGGACTGGACAGAAGATTTAAGATGTTCTACAAGCGTGTTGTATTTGCCGATAATTTCACCAAACTGAGCCGTAATTTCCGTGCTGTTTTCCACATCTTTGAGAGTGTCGGAAACGATTGATTCTATGTTCTTAACGACTTCGTCGATAGCTTTCTGGATTTCGTCAGCCTTTTTTGAAACTTCCACAGCAGTTGCCTCAGACATTTCTGCAAATTTTCGTATTTCTTCCGCAATGGCTCCGAATCCTGTCCCGTGCTCTCCAGCCCGGGCGGCCTCGATAGCCGCATTCAAAGACAAAAGCCCAACCTGATCAGCTATCTCCGCCACAGCGGAAACGATTTCTTTAACACTGTCGCTTTTTTCTTTCAATCTGTCAATAGTTCTTGCAGAGGCCTCATTTCTCTTGGAAACCTCAGACAGAGAGGAAATTACTGCGCTGACACTTTCAATCATCGCATTCACTCTAACCTGACTCAGTTTTGAGCTTTCGAAGATATCGTCGATCATGTCGAGAATGCTTTTGATATTTTTGTTTATCTGACCTATCGCAACTCTTGTTTCTTCCGCAGCCGATGAGGATTGCTCTGCCCCTGCCGCTATTTGCATCATCGACCTGTTGAGTTCCTCGCTAGCCGAGCTGATCTCTTGGACGCTGGAGAGTAGTTCTTCAGCTGCCGAGGAAACGCGTTCTGAAGCAGCAAGCCGTTTTGCCTCACTGCGGGCTTTAGCATGTTCCTTCGCCTTCTTTTCGATTCCCGATTTCATGTGACTTGAAGCAGTTTTGTTGCCAGCAGTATAAGATTTTGGAGTTTCCAGCTTCTTTTTTTCTGCCATGTTTTCACCCCCAGTTACTCCTCAGTTTTTATGCAGTTCTTTCCAGAAGATTTTGCCTTATAAAGAGCTTTATCCGCTTTCTCAATGATATCGTATAAGCCCATGCCATTCCTCACGGTTGCAAGACCCGCGCTAAAAGTTACCTGCAAGTTCTGCCCAAGAAGATTTTTCCAGTCCACATTTGAAAAACTCCTTTTCAAACGTTCAACAATTTCCAATGCTTCTTCAATCACTGTCCCTGGAAAGACCAATAAAAACTCTTCACCGCCATATCGACAGGCAAGGTCGGTTTCTCTGATATCATTCCATATGATCCTTCCAAATTCTCTGAGAACGTCATCTCCTACGTTATGTCCATAGGAATCATTTACCAATTTGAAATCATCAATATCAAGTATGCCTACGGCAAAAGGTATTCCAGTTCTTTCATACAATGAGAGCATTTCCTTTATCTTCATGATGCCCGCACGCCTGTTGGGCAAAGATGTGAGGAAATCGGTTTCCGAAGCGGCTCTTTGCTCCCAGAAGTTATTCATTGTATAAGTCAGAAGGCTTATGCTCTCCAGTGTGTAATCTATAAAATTTTCTAAAGAATCCTTGCTTTCAACACCCTCTATTAGGACTATTCCATTTTCTATGCCATCTGTTTTCAGTGGAAAAGTGAAAATATTTTTGAATTCAACAACTTTCGATTTCGATGATATTCCTTTAAAGTGCCATTTTGATGGCGTCAACGGGTTTAACAATTTGCCCATTAATAATTTCTTCAGCTCATTGGATGAATTCCCTATTTTGGGAAAGCTGTATATCCTTCCCGCAACGGGAGAAATGAACAACCACAAAATCACGTTGAAATTCACAAATTCTCGAATTAAGGCGCTCATTTGACTAACAACCCTATCCTCGTCCTCGAGGCTTTTAAGCAATGACAGGATTTCTCTATTTGTTGTTTCTATTTTTAACTTCTCTTCCAGCACGTCGGAAAGTTCGCCAAAGGGTTCTTTATGTATTTTGTATATGTCCCTGTGCCAGCCGCCGTGAAACAACTCGTTCTCTGCAAACACTATGATATTTTCCGTAAGCTTTTTAAAATCCTCATCCTTCTTCATAAAGAAGTTGGCCCCACTTTTTTTTGCCCAGAATTGATTGACAAATTCTGAGGTGCCTGTGAGTATGAGAATTCCCACATCTTTAAAACTCGAATAGCTCCTGATAAGTTGCGTAAGCTGTATGGCATTCATTCTTGGCATCAAATAGTCCACGACAAGCACATCAGGCAAAAAACGAAAGAACTTATTCAAAGCATCAATACCATCAACGGCTGTTATTACTGTAAATCCTGCCTTTTCCAGTGCAACTTTTAAAGTATTTCTCCACATGCTGCTGTCATCAACTACAAGAACTTTGTTTCTCATCGACAACGCCCCCTCGGCATTTTCAGCAGGTACATTAAAGCATATTTATCAGGGTATTCAAATCAATAAATAAAGCGAGCCCGTTTCTACCAAGAGAAATGGCACCACTGAAAAGCCCTTTCAACAGTCCGGGCAAGTGTTTTATGAGGAACTCTCCTTCCGAGATAATCTCATCGATAATCAGTGCCATTTCATCGCCATTTCTATCGGAAATCACAAAAGCCCAAAAAGAGCTCCTTTCAGATTTCTGAACTGAATCATCTTTCCCTGTTCCAAACAGCTCTGAAAGATAGATTGAAGGGATACTTTTATCTCCGAGTTTCAACAACGAATAATCCCCATAATCCACTAATTCAGATGGAGCAAAGCTCAGCGTCCTTAAAATCTCATCGGATTTTATGGCGTATTTTTGATTTGACACTTCAAAAAGAATACAGTTCACTAATGAGAGTGTTAGCGGAATTGCCAGGGTGATGGTGGTTCCTTCGCCACTTTTGCTGTTGAGCAGTACTCGACCACCCATATCCTCAACACCCCTTTTAACGGCATCAAGCCCTACCCCTCTGCCAGAAATCTCGGAAATTCTATCTGCTGTACTAAATCCGGGCAGAAATAGGTAATTTAGAATTTCCTGTGTTGAAAATTTCTTTAGATTTTCAGGCGCTACAAGCTTTTTTTCAACGAGCTTTTCTTTCACCGTTTCGACGGAAATGCCCTCACCATCATCCTCAACGTCGATAAAGATGAAACCGCCTCTATACTCTGCTCTAAGGAAGATGTGACCTTCTTCTGGTTTTCCGCGCTTTTTCCTTTCCTGCGGAGTTTTTATCCCATGGTCTATTGCGTTTCGCAAAAGATGTGTGAGAAGTGGAGCGAGGTTGTCTGCGATGTCTCTGTCTATTTCTACATTTGTTTTTTCCACATGGAGAAGTACTCTTTTTCCCTGCTTTTGGGCAAAGTTTCTAACGGTTAACCTGAAACGGTTAAACAGTTCATCGGCTTTGACTGCTCTGATGGAAATCACCATTCTGCTCATCTCGGAACTCAGCTTTTTCAGATTTTTAACGAGTTTTCTCTGAGTTTCAGGTTCTTCAGACTGTTCCAAAGAAAGCACAAGGTTCGAAAGCTCTGATACTTCGTTTAATACAGTGTCTAATTTATCACGCTCAACCCGGACATATTTTTCATGCACGCTGGTTTCGCTTTTTGTTTCAAGTTTTTCGGGAACGGCGATGAAGCCTTCAGTTTTTTCAAAAGGCCTTTTGAGTTTCTGAATGGCGTTTTTGAGTTTTGGGTGTTCTTTCTTTTTACGTAAATCCATTACTTCATCTACCAGTTCACAGAGTTCATTTTTTCCGGCTTTTTTA
>QNAR01000034.1 GCA_003643975.1 Thermotogae bacterium
AGGTATGTCGTCCTGCCACAAGCCTTTAGAATAGCTTTGCCACCCTGGGCCAATGAATTCACCATTGTTTTAAAAGATTCTTCTCTGGCATATGCTTTGGGAGTCACTGAATTATTGAGACAGGGCGGTTATATTATTTCTACCAGCTATGAGCCAATGTTGATTTATTTGACCATTGCGGCTATTTATTTCGTCATAACTTTCGCAGTAAACAGAAGCTTGAAAAAACTCGAAGAGTTTTTTTCCGTTCCGGGATTTGAGCTAAAGGAGAGTATAAGATGAAAAACAATCCTTTGTTGAGAGTTATGAATTTAAAAAAGCGTTTTGGTGAAAAAGAAGTTCTGAAGGGCGTTAGCTTCAACGTAAAGGAAGGTGAGACAAAGGTTATCATCGGTCCAAGTGGTACGGGGAAAAGCACCCTTTTGGCCTGTATAAATCAGCTTGTAAACCCGGATGAAGGCGAAGTATGGTTAAAGGATGAACTCATAACTCAGGCTAAAGATATGAACAAAATTCGCCAAAGGATTGGATTTGTTTTTCAGGATTTTGGTCTTTTTAACCACTTAACTGCCCTTAAAAATGTAATGATAGGCCTTACAAAGGTAAAAAAACTAGATAAAAACGTGGCGAGAGAAAAGGCGCTTGAACAATTAAGGAAAGTCGGACTTGAGCGTGAAGCCGATCTCTATCCCGCACAACTTTCTGGAGGCCAAAAGCAAAGAGTGGGTATTGCCAGAGCACTTGCCATGGAACCGGAAATAATTCTCTTTGATGAACCTACATCTGCGCTTGACCCGGAATTGATTGGTGAGGTGCTTTATGTGATGAAGGACCTCGCAGAGAGCGGTATGACCATGCTTGTGGTTACACACGAAATGGGGTTTGCAAGGTCGGTTTCTGACGAGATTATTTTCATGGAAAACGGTTATATCGTGGAGCAGGGGTCGCCCGAAAAATTGTTTAAGAATCCTGAAAACGAAAGAACTCGCCAATTTTTGAACAAACTCTCGGAACTATACGGAGAAGGCGATTGATATGGTAATGCTTGAAAGGATTATAAACATTGTTGAAAAATTCTGGCCTGTTCTCCTTAAGGGGCTTGGCGTAACAATGGAGATGACTCTGATTTCGGTATTAGGAGGTTTTATTCTAGGCATCGTATTAGCTCTTTCAAGGATATATGGAAACAAATTCCTGAGGATAATTTCAACCGGATTCATAGAGATTATAAGAGGAACACCTCTGCTGGTTCAACTCTTTATCTTGTATTTTGGACTCCCACCCTATGGTTTTAAGCCTTCACCCTTTACTGCGGCTATAATAGGCTTTATAATCAACAGTGGTGCTTATCAGGCTGAGTACTTAAGAGGATCTATTCTCTCTATTAGCAGAAATCAAATGATTGCTGCGAGATCGCTTGGAATGACAAGAAAACAAGCCATCATTCATGTAATAATGCCTCAGGCGTTGAGGCGCGTCATACCTGCCTGGACTAATGAGTTCATATATCTCTTGAAGTATACATCTCTGGCTTATATAGTTGGAGCTCCTGAACTAATGGCTCAGGCAAAATTCATAGCGAGCAGGAATTTCCAGTTTTTTGAGGTTTATTTAGTTGTCGCTGTAATTTATCTTATTGTGATACTATTCTTTACATGGCTTTTCGGTCGCTTGGAAAAGAAAGTCAAGATTCCCGGACTTGAATGGGTCAGATAATACAGTAATTGGAGGTGTCAAAGTTGGTACTCAACGGGAATTCTCTTACCGTGGAAAATGTTTACAATGTTGCTTTCAAAAGAGAAAGGGTTGAAATAGCTCCGGAGACAGTTGCTCATTTGAATAAAAGCCGTAAAGCGCTTGAAAATCATCAGCTAGAGAAGACCATTTATGGTGTAAACACAGGATTTGGCATACTTGCAAACAAGAAGGTAAGCCCAGAAAAGATAGAGGAATTACAGGTTAACATTGTTCGGTCTCACGCCGCAGGTGTTGGCACTCCATTAGCCCCGGAACTCGTAAGAGCTGTTATGCTTATCAGAGCCAATTCTCTTTGCAAAGGTTACTCAGGCATTCGACCGGTGGTTGTCGAAAGAATCGTTGATTTTCTCAATCACGATATTATACCCGTTGTTCCAGAGCAGGGATCGGTGGGAGCTAGTGGTGATCTTGCACCTTTGGCACACATAGCGCTCGCACTTATCGGGGAAGGCGAAGTGTTCTTTGATGGTAGGAAGCAGCCAACTTCCAATGTATTACAGCAACTGGGCATCAAACCTTTGACACTCGCTTCAAAGGAAGGCTTGAGTTTGCTAAATGGTACAGCGTTTATGGCTGGAATCGCGAGCTGTTCTGTTCACATAGTGGAAAAACTGTTTTATGAGTCAATTACAGTAGCAGCAATGTCGGTTGACGCTCTCAAAGGGAGTACTTCTCCTTTTGACCTCAGAGTGCACGAAGCTCGACCACATCCTGGACAAAGCTTTATCGCCAAAACGCTTTTAAAAAACCTGGAAGGTAGTGAAATAAGACATTCCCACTTAGACTGTGATAGAGTTCAGGATCCTTACACTTTAAGGACTATTCCACAAGTATATGGAGCGGTTTATGATACTATACTGTATGTAAAAAAGGTACTAGAAATTGAAATAAACTCCGCAACAGATAATCCATTGATTTTTGAAAACGGTGATGCAATTTCAGGCGGAAATTTCCATGGTGAACCAATAGCACTGGTTATGGATTTCCTGTCCATTGCGCTCACGGATATGGCAAACATGATGGAGCGCAGAATAGACAGGCTTGTTAACCCGAAATTGAACGATCTTCCAGATTTCTTAACCAGTGGTGAGGAGGGTCTGAATTCGGGTTATATGTTATGGCAATACACTGCTGCTGCTCTCGCTTCAGAAAACAAGACTTTAGCTCACCCCGCCAGTGCTGATAGCATACCAACTTCCGGGTTTCAGGAAGATCATGTGAGTATGGGAGCGTGGGGAGCGAGAAAACTCTGGAGGATTGTCAATAACTGGAGCCAAATTCTTGCAATTGAAGCTTTACTGGCTTACCGTGCCATGTGCTTTAGAAAACCCTTAAAATCCGGCAAGAAGATAGAAGAACTGTTTTTGCAGTTTCAGGGAATCTTGGAAGACCACGATAAAGACAGATACTTTGGCGAAGAATTCAAAACCGCTCTTTCATTGCTAAAAGATAGAGCCAATTTATAACAAAAAACTGGGAGCTTAACTCCCAGTTTGGTGCCGGAGGCGGGACTTGAACCCGCACAGGCATAATGCCCACATGATCCTGAGTCATGCGCGTCTGCCAATTCCGCCACCCCGGCAGGCATAAATAGTTTATCATCACGACAGGGAGGTGTCAAGAAGCATGGGGCGTATCATATTGGTTTTCTTAGCAGCTTTTATGTCTGTAATGTGCTTTTCATTATCACATCCGATTGCCCTCCTTCAGAATGATTCCGATTATTCCAATGGTAATTCTTACATAGAACAAGCCTTGAAAAAGCTGGGAGTTGATTATGTTGTTTACCGAGCTTTTCTAGGTGAATTTCCCAAAAACAGGGAATATTCAGCACTTATCATAAGCGGTGGGAACAGCATGACAGCTTATTTTACAAATTCAGGCAAAGCAAGAGATTCTATTAAATTGATAACCGAGGCCGATGTTCCAGTATTGGGAATATGTATGGGCTTTCAACTCATCGGAAGGATTTATGGTTCTTCACTTATCGTCTCCGAAGAACGTGGGTGGAGAAAGCTTAAAATCGTAAAAGACGATGTTCTTCTCACGGGTATACCAGATGAATTTTTCGCTTGGGAAAATCATCTCTTCACCCTAAAAAGCCTTCCAAAGAACTTTGAATTGCTCGCTGTAAATGACTCAGGTTCTATCCAGATGATAAAACATAAGAGTAAATATGTTTATGGTGTCCAATTCCATCCCGAAAAGGGAGATTCTGAGAGATTTAATCATGGTTATATGGTACTTCTCAATTTTCTAACGCTTGTTGAGTATCTTGATGAGAAAAAATGCAGTTTAACCTTGAAGCAGGTGCCTTAATTTCTCAATCTGCTCTTTCTTTCCAAGAACCATCAAAGATTGTCCAGATTTTATCAACGTAGATGCGCCAGGATTAAATATGCTTCTTCCGCTGTCGTTGTCGTGGACTGCTATGACAATTAGCCCGGTTTCTTGCGGGATTCTAAGTTTTCCAAGCTCAATACCCTCCGGTGGAAATTCCTCTGGAACGCTTACCTGCTCAAAATAAAGTTGGATATCACCAGACTCAACAAGAGTATCGAGGAATCCCTCTATGCTTGGGTTTAAGATCAGGTTGACCATCCTGCGTGCACCGATTTCAAGTATTGGAAGCACCTTTGAAGCACCTGCATATTCTAATTTCTTGATGCTTTCTACCTCGTTTGCTTTAGCAATTATTTCAAGAGAAGGATTCAACTGTCTTGCAGTAAGAACGACAAAAACATTATCTGCATCGACAGGTAGTGTGGTAATTAATCCTTTAGCATGATCAACACCAATCTGCTTCAATACTTCTTCATTTACCGCATCTCCTTTAAAGCAAGTAAAATCATTTGATAATTCCTCTATGTATTCCACGCGTTCTGGGTCATTATCCACAAGAATTACCTTAAGTCCCCGTTCTGAAAGCATTCTTGCAATGCTCAGACCAATTGTTCCAGCACCCACAACAATATAATGATTTCTCATTTTTACCAGCTCCTTTAACATTTTTCTTCTTTTCAAAGTCTGACTGAGCTTGCCTTCGACGATAAAGCCTGTTATTTTTGAAATGGCATAGACCCCAAGTGTAATACTACTGAAGATGAGCAAACTGGTAAAAACCTTTCCTGCGGGTGATAAGTCTCTTGGTGTTCCGTAACCAACAGTTGATATGGTAATCACCGTCATAAAAAAAGAATCGGTTAGACTCCACCCTTCTATTAATGCGTAGCCGTACATACCAGTAAAAAATACAATTGCAATGTAGAAAATCGCAAATATTATGGATTTCAAATCCTCTGTTCGATTAATCATCTTTCAGTTCTTTAACCGCCCTTTCAATCATTTTGAGTCCCCGTTTTAGCAAGGTTCTGGGACAAGCAAAATTCAGTCTTTGAAAACCTTCGCCGCCTTTTCCAAAAACCGGGCCGTGGGTTAGTGCAATTCCCGCCTTATGTATCATAAGCCTTTGAAGCTCCTTATCACTTAATCCAAGTTCCCGGAAATCCAGCCACATGAGATAGGTGCCCTCTGGTCTGACGGGTTTAACCCCGGGAATATTATCATTTATGTATTCAATTGCGAAGTTTCTGTTATCTTCGAGATAGTCGAGGAGCTCGTCAAGCCACTCTTTACCATGACGATAAGCGGCTTCCGTTGCATAGATACCGAAAATATTACCAAGTTTCAAAGAAAGTTGGTCGTAAAGTCTTCCTTCAAAACTCTTTCTGAGTTCATTATTGGGAATGATGGTTAATGAAGTCTCAAGGCCGGCGATATTAAAGGTTTTGCTTGGAGCCATACAAGTTATTGAAATTTCCGCAAGGTCATTGGATATACTTGCAAAAGGGGTATGTTTCGACTCTGAATAAACTATATCTGAATGGATTTCATCTGATACCACTATAATGCCTTTTCTAAGGCAGATTTCACCGAGCTTTTTTAGTTCAGTTTTTGACCAAACGCGGCCAACAGGGTTATGCGGATTACAGAGTATGAGCATTTTTGTTTTTCCATCTATTTCAGATTCAAGGGCATTAAAGTCCATCTCATAGTGTCCGTTGACATAAAGAAGCTCATTGGTGACAAGTTTTCGGTTGTTGTTCTTTATCACATCAAAGAAAGGGTAATACACCGGAGTTTGAACCAAAATTTTGTCTCCTGGATTTGTAAAAGCTTGTATGGCTATTGCAATAGCCGGCACTACCCCTGGGGAGTCAACAACCCACCTCTTTTTTATTCTCCAGCCATGCTTTTCCATAACCCAATCCATAAAACTCTGGTAAAATTCATCGCTCCTCGCCGTATAACCAAATACACCGTGCTTTGCCCTTTCAGTTAATGCTTCGATAACTGCCGGCGGTGATTTGAAGTCCATATCGGCAACCCACATGGGCAGCAGTTCATCACGTCCAAAAAGCTCTTTCAATTTGTCCCATTTATAAGAAGATGTGCCCCGCCTGTTGATGATTTCATCAAAATCGTATTTCATAACTTTCCTCCCTTTTCTTTGTAATCATTTTAATGATATCATCTAGTAAATGAAAAACTGAAGGTGATAGCGTGATTATAATCAGTTATTTTGAGCCTTTTGGAAAGGATGCTAAAAATTCTACCGAGGTGATTTGTGAGGAAATCAAGAGTGTTAGAAAGGATATTCACTTTGTAAAATTACCGACGGTGTTTTTTGAATCCGGTAATATCCTAACCAAGCTCATCGAAGAAATGCGGCCTGACTTTGTCCTGATGTTGGGCCAGGCAGGTGGAAGAGCAGCGATAACACCAGAAAAAGTTGCCCTGAACTGGATTGATGCGCGAATTGAAGACAACAAAGGTCAAAAACCCCAAGACACAAAAATCATCGATAAAGGGCCGGTAGCATATTTATCAACACTTCCTGTAAGAAAAATCACAGAAACCCTGGTGAAAAAAGGCATCCCTTCACGGATATCTTATACTGCCGGAACTTTCGTATGCAATGCACTCTTTTATCAGGTGATGCACTTCATAAGCGAGAACAACTACACAACTTCGGCCGGGTTCATACATTTCCCTTATCTTACAGGTCAGGTTCTTTATAATGGGGAAATCCCTTCTATGGAACTTGAAAAGTCCATTGATGGGTTAAACACAATTGTTGAGTTGCTGGAGGGTCGATTATGAAAATTGCCGGTGCGTTATTCGCCCCAAGGGAAGACAACAAAGATGAAAATAAAGCCGAAGTGGCTAAAATATTTGCTGAAGCTGAAGATGTAGGTGCACGGCTGTTGATTTTCCCTGAAATGACCCTCAGTGGATTTACTATGAATCACGCTTTATATGATCCAAGCGATATGGAATTCTTCGAAAAGCTTGCAGAAAAGTATGGTATAGCTGTGCTTTTTGGGAGTATCTTCAAGCAGGGAAGCAACTTTTTCAATTCAGCTGTATTTTATGATCCAAAGAGTCTTAAAAAAGCTATTTATTTCAAAAGAAGACTTTTCAGCTACGCTAAAGAAGACGATTTTTACTCCCGGGGGAATAAACCTGTTCAATTTTCTTTTCAAAGGTTAAAATGCTCAATTGTAATTTGCTATGACCTGAGATTTCCAGAGTTATTCAGGGAGACAAAGGGCAGCGAATTGTTTTTTGTAATTGCGAGTTGGCCAAAAAGCAGGAAATTGCACTGGGACACACTTCTTAGAGCACGAGCCATCGAAAATCAGGCGTTTGTAGTAGGAGTAAACAGAATAGGTTTTGATGCAGATGGCACTGATTATGGACAGCTTAGCACGGCTTTTGACTACTTTGGCAAAAGATTGCCCAGTATAAAAACTCATCAGCTCTCAATATGGGAAATTTCAGGGAAAATGGTTGAAAAAATGAAGCATTGGAGAGAAACATTTCCGGTACTAAAAGAATAAAAAATTGCTGCCCTTTGCGAGGGCAGCGAAGCGGTCTGAGGGTTACTTCAGCAATACTATTATAACTCTTTAAGGCACATAGAAAGCCATAAGCGTTATTAGATGCCAACTATAAGCACTTGACACTCTCAACCCTACATTAATTTTGCAGTTTGTTTCATCTTTCTGTGAAGGTTCTCAACATCTTTTGATAATGTATAGGCTGAAAAAAGCAGAGCAAACGCACAAGGGAGCCAGAAAAGCGCTGAAATATTCATCGCCGCTGATAGGGAACCGAGTGTGACAGAAATGCTTCCAGCAAATACCTTTCCTAATCCAGTTCCAAGAGAATCGGTAATATTGAATATGGAAAAGATGCGCCCACGATTTTCAGGAACGTTTACATTCATCAGCATTGTTTTCATATTTGGACCTGTCATTGAGGCGGTTGCAGCAGCTATCATGCCCAGAAGAGAAATAAGAAGAAATCCCACAGAATTTTCGATTGGAGGAAGATTAAGGACCGCTAGAGCTAAAAGGGCTCCTATGGCAGTCATAATAGCGCTGAACAGTGGCATATAAGCTTTTCTTTTGTTGTAAAGAATACCTCCGACTATTCCGCCAAAAAATATTCCTAATACATTACCAAGCCCAAAGAAAATGAATACGATGGTTGCCTTACCCTGGTCAAGACCCTTGTATCTCTGAAGAAACTCTACAAGGAAATATGGAATGGCTCCCCATGGGATAGTTCCCAATATCCCTTGAATGAACAGTACTAGATTCGTCTTTATCTTAAATAAATCAAGATAATCGCTTAACCTAACCTGGGCATTGTATTTTCGACCTTCCCTCACCAGGTCTCCTACGGCAACTTCCGCGCCTCCTCTTTCAGGTTCCTTAGCAATAAGATAGAAAAGAAAAGCAAAAATAAGATTGGGTAATGAAACAATCATAAATGGGATTCTCCAGCCAAGGCTTTCACCGGTGAACCCAGCAATAATCATACCGAGTATTGCGCCAATCGAAATTGCGGTTGATAATATGGCGTTTACCTTGGCCCTTTCATTTTCATTGAAAATGTCACTCGCATACGAAAAGACGACCGGGAAGACAGCACCAATACCTATGCCTGTAAGAGCTCTTAAAAGAAAGAGTTGCGGATAGCTGGTAGCGAAGGCAGAAAAGAAGCAGGGAATTTCGCCAACGAGTACGCTGAATAAAAGAAGTTTTTTTCTTTTGTACTTGTCAGCTAAAAAACCCCAAACAAGACTCAGTAGCGCACCAATGATCGTAAAAGAACCAGCGATGTAACCAATTTCCCTGTCTCCAATTGAAAATTCTTTTTCAATTCTACCAATGTTTGGTGCCATGACCATTTGATCGGCATTTAACAAAACCATCATAAGAAGAAGTATCCAGAGGACGATACTTTCCTTTTTCATGCTTCTCCCCCTTTACTCAAGATCCTCTCTCAGGTTTGTAAAGTCCTGAATGAAATTATCTTTTTCTCGCCACTTTTTACGAACTTTCACAAATAGTTCAAGGAATACCTTTGAATCAAAAATATATTCCATATCCTGACGTGCAAGTATGCCAATCTTCTTGATCATGGCACCCTGTTTACCGATTATTATTGGTTTTTGGCTCTGGCGTTCTACAACAATATCTGCTCTGATAAACAGCACACCAGTTTCCTTATCCTGAAAATCATGGATGTACACACCAGTAGAGTGGGGGATTTCTTCCTTTGTGAGCATGAGCACTTTTTCCCTTATAATTTCAGCAGCCATGAAACGTGAAGACCTATCTGTGATAACATCCTCCGGATAAAGCATAGGCCCTTCAGGAAGCCTTTGTATTATTTCTTCCAGCAATTCATCAACGCCATCGCCTTTCTCAGCGGAAATGAGAAAATGCTTCTCAACATTTTCAAAAAGCGCGAGAGCCTTTTTGGTGAATTCATTTAAACTGGCTTTAGTGAGAGCCACATCGATTTTGTTGATTGCAAGAAAGGCGGGTATTTTAGAAGAATTGACATGTTTTGCTACCAGATGATCTGAGGCTTTTATGCCATCTTCATAATCAACCATTATGAGAAGAAGGTCGGAACCATTTAGGGCTCCGACCGCAATTTTCACAAGATATTGTCCCAGTCTGTGGAGGGGTTTGTGAATACCGGGTGTATCGTAAAAAATTACCTGCCCTTTTTCAGTGGTTACTATCCCTCCGATACGGTTTCGGGTAGTTTGAACTTTGTCAGAGACAATCGCGATTTTCTCACCAACAAGTCTGTTAATAAGCGTAGATTTTCCAACGTTGGGTTTTCCTACTAGGGAAACAACCCCTGATTTAAACCCCATATTATTTAATTTACCCCCTCATCGAGAAGCTGGGAAAAATCAGCAATTTTGAAGAATAACTCATCAAGCGCTTTTAAGAAGCCGAGTCTGTTGAGCCTTATATCCGGTTGGTTATCCATTACGAAAACATTGTCAAAATAATCATCGATGAATTCTTTTAGCGAAATAAGATCACTTATTGCCCTATCGAATTTGTGCTCATCCAGATGTCTCTTCAGGGAATCATAAACCCGTAAATATTCGTTAAAAAGCGTCTTTTCCTCTTTCTTTAGGAAAAGTGCGCCATCAAACTTGACCGAATCATGCTTCTTGCTTATGTTATGCACACGCTGATAAGCTACCAGAAGCTTGTCAAATTCTTCGTTTCCTACAATGGATTTCAATGCAGAAGCGATGAGTTCTCCACTGTAAGGGAGATTCCACCAGGAATTGACCGCACGTGCAATTCTGATTGAATAACCTTTGTCCATTAAGAAATTTTCGTATCTGTTCTTCGTGAAATTCTCCAAAACGTCAGAAAAGTTTGAGTATTCAAAGCCATATATTTCAGCGGAACGTTTGTAAAAATCCTTTAAATCAGCATACCAACCAAAGGAGCAAAATATATTGAATATGGATTGAAACTTTTTCCGTATTCCATAAGGGTCTTTGGACCCTGTGGGAATGTTTCCAAGGTAAAAGTTGCCAACAATGGTATCAACTCTATCAGCAACGCCTACCACAGCTCCAGGAAGCGTTTGTAGTTTCAAAG